>JAAUUE010000219.1 GCA_012031635.1 Coleofasciculaceae cyanobacterium SM2_1_6
ACAACGGGGCGAACAATACCTGCTGATCAAATCGCCCCCTCCTCTGGCAAAAGTCGAGCGCTGATGTTCATTGCCTTGGATAAATTAGCACACCAGAACCTCAAGCAAGCGATCATTGTTGTTCCCGAAAAGGCGATCGGCTCCAGCTTTCATAATGAACCCCTAACTCAGTATGGCTTTTGGGCAGATTGGCAGGTAGAACCCAAATGGAACCTCTGTGATGCGCCGGGGGGAGACAATGGCGGCAAAGTAGAAGCAGTAAAAAAATCCTCGAAGCAGTATTTACTCTGTTGTTGTTAATTCCTCTTCAAAATCATCAACTAGATTTGACTGTCCTCTCTTATCTATTTCTTGCTTAATAATTCTCTTTGAAAGTTCATGGCTAAGAATCTTAGCTCTTGCATCGAAAAATTTATCATAATCATCATCCCAAATTCCAAACATATCTAAATCGTCTATCAAATGAGTTTTTATAGCAATCTCTAAATTAGGATTTTGACTCCGAAACTTAGCCATATAATTTGAGGGAGCTTGTGCTCTGATTTCTCTTTTATTTAGAAAATCATCTACTATCGTTATATTCAATATATGATTGATACGAAAGTCTCCATAACTTTGTCTTTTGAGATATGCTTTCGGGAAAAAGTGGTGATAATTTTTACTACTTGCTATTTTTAACCAGTAATTACTAATATTGACTATGGAGTTGTCATTGAAGGATTTTGGCTGAAGATATACATAAACACACAATATTGCCTTGATATAGCTTCTACCTGCACTAAACCAACCATTATTTTTGATAAACTCCTCTGAAGTATCAATTGCCCAATCATAACTTGGCAATTTACCGATAAGGATTTGATCTATTCTTTTCACATCCTGTGCCAATTTACTTTCCACAGAAGACGAATAGCGCCCGGATAGAGAACATCTCCAGAAAAAGTCCTCTAAGAATTTTTGTTTATCTCCAGTTGGTCTGTCATTATGATGGTAGAAGAAATAGGAAAAAGGAACAATTAAAGCATTGTAAGGAAGTAACTGAGAAACTGGGATTCTATAATAGTTCCTGAAATACTCTACAGTACGCTCGATCGCATCTACTGCCTTATCCCAAACATCTATAAAGTCTTTTTTACTAAGCTGTAAAATAATTTGCCGTTTACATTCTTTTGACAAAATCATGGAGACAACTTGTAGAACAGTAGCATCTGAAAGTGTCTCATAGTCGAAAGGCTTTAGATCATCTAATAACTCTTGAAATTTTTCTGCTAAATCAAATTGTCTATCATGATCAAATGTCTTAGCCACCATAATCTCAAATAAAGATAATGCCTTTCCACCAACATTGATACGTGTAAAAATCTCTGTAGCTATCTCTATAGGAGCATCTTTAACCTGAATGATTGAGTATTGATAACTCTCAATTCTATTTTTATAGGTTCTAAGTTTCTCATGATATTTTGGAGAATAAGATGCTAGCACGGCAAAGTCACCAGTTAACAAAGCAAGAATACTAATCAGGCTTTTCTCATTCCTACCCTCAATATCTGTTATGACAATTTGATCAGACTCATGAGATTCTAAGTCAATGAATATTTTAGAAAATTCATCTTCTTTGCCATTTTCCTTAATCACAGTAACACCCTTTAAACTAGCAAATAGACTTGTTAATCTTTGTTGTCCATCTAAAACATAGTCTACAAAGTCGCCTTGTTCTGGTTCTGGGAGAACTTGCATCCCAATGTTTTTAACTGAGCGGAGTCTTTCTTTCGTACGCCAAAAGATAAAAGTACCAATCGGATAGCCTTTAATAATACTATCTATGAGACCAGCCGACTTTTGCATTGTCCAAACAAAATCTCTCTGAAATTGTGGGATTTTGATTTGACCTTGTTCAATTGCATTTATCAGACTTGAAAATGTTTTTGTTTGGGGTTCTGGTAAATTCATATTCATGACCTCAATAAACTTTGATTATATTTCATTTAAGTTATTTTCCTAAGTTGCCCAAGTTTTTGCCCAAGTGAGGTTTTGTTTGACTTGTGCCATGGTGGGGGCTTCGGAGTAGAGGCGGAGGACTGGTTCAGTACCGGAGAAGCGGATGATCAGCCAGCTCTGGTTGGCTAACCGGAATTTGTAGCCATCGATCGCCAGCACATCCATCACCTCGGCTCCGGCAATTTCTGTGGGGGTTTGGGTTTGTAATTGTTGCTCTAGCTTTGCCCTCGTGTCCATGCTGTCTAGGTGCAGATCAAGGCGATCGTACACGGCGGTAAATCCGGTTTTGGCTTGGAGGCTTTGATAAATTTCACTTAAATCTAGGTCGTACTGGACGATCGCTTCTAAGAGGTAGAGAGCAGCTAAAAGGGCATCCCGTTCGGGAATGTGGGAACCATAGCCAATCCCCCCCGATTCTTCCCCGCCGAGGAGGACTTGATGGGAGAGCATTCGATCGGCAATGTATTTGTAGCCAATGGGGGTTTCATAGACGGGTAAAATTGTGGAGGGCTGCCACCTTGGGGATCAGGTCAGAGCCACTAATAGTTTTCACCACTTCCCCCGTCATGCCTCGATGGGCAGCGAGATGGTCGATGAGAATCGGGATCAAAATTTGCGAACTCAGGAAATTTCCCTCACTGTCTACGGCAGCAATGCGATCGCTATCCCCATCAAACACAAAGCCCACGGCGACTCCTTTGTTGCCGGCGTGTTTATGACTGCGAATCACTCGAAACAGTTGGGAGAGATACCGGGGCAGAGGTTCCGGCGCACCACCCCCAAAGAGCGGGTCTCGATCGGGATGCAACTCCTGCACAGACACATCTAAGACCTGAGTTAACCCCCCGGCGGCGGCTCCATGCATCACATCGGCAAAGACTGTCACCCGTCCCGATCGAATCGCCGCTTGAATCAAGGGCAGGTCAACTTTAGCCGCAATACCCTGACAATAGCTCTGCCAAGGATCAAACATCTGAATGGGAGTCACCTGCTCTGGCTGGGGATAGGTGGGGGATTGTTGAATAAGAACTTCAATTTCTTGGGTAACTTCACCGGGGACAGAGCCGCCAAAGGCTCCCTTGACTTTCAAACCAGAGTAACCGCCGGGGTTATGGCTAGCTGTGATTACCAAGGCTCCAAGGGCGTTTTCCTGTTTGGCTGCCCAACTAAAAGCGGGAGTGGGGGCAAAGGTTTCGGTAAGCAGGACTTCAAAGCCGATGGATTGCAGACTCTCCGCCGTTTTCTGGGCAAACTCTTCTGATAAAAACCGTCGATCGTGTCCCACAATAATTTTGTTACTGCCTGTACTCTCGCCGTAGAATTTCTTCAGGATCATCGCAGCAGCAGGGGCAGCGATCGCTAACCGCGCAAAGGTAAAGTCATCCGCAATCAAACCCCGCCATCCATCCGTCCCAAATTTGATCGGCCTCGTTAGCGTAGCCTCTCCGTTAGAGAATCGTAAATTATTTTCCATGATTACCTTTTGTGTTATCTATAACTAATTTCTTGGTTTTCTAGGTCAAGGTTTCTAGAGCCAAAATTTCTCAATCAAAAGTTTGCCAGAGTCATCAAAAGTCTAAGTTCCTATGTTGGTTTGATTAATTTGAATTAATTTAATTAGACTGCCTAATTTTTGCTTGATTCTTACTTGATCTACGGAGAAAAGTAAAGATTAAAAAACATTTGCAAAGTTATGCTTAAATTTATTTGCGAGACTATTTGTAAAGCTATAGCAATCCTAAATGATTTTACCCATCGCAGGCGGGTGTGATTCTCCGCTAGAAGCTATCTCATTTAGCAAGGGACTTAGGAACCCTATAGGTAAATTCATTTGTAAAGTTATTGGGCGAGTTATTGGGCGAATTATTGGTTAATTCTGTGAGTTTAGATATCCACAGGATTTTCAGGTTGTTCATTGAATCGAGAGAGGAGCGATCGCACGGTTCCCCGTTCAATATAAGGCCAGCCCCCAGACTCCTCAATGTCTCTTAATAAAGCATAGAGAACCTGCCGATTACTTGGTAGGGCTTGCTGAAAATGTCCCTCTTGAATTTGGCGGTGACTGCACTCCAGCGATCGAAGGATCGCCAATAAATCGATAATTTCCCCCTGATGCTCTGCGGCTAAAGTTGATATCTCCCTAGACAAAGACTCTAACTTAGCCGCCAACTCCTCTGACCCAACCTTTCTCTGATAGTTCATCAATTATTTCATTAATTATTTCAGCAATATAGCCATCCTAAGTCACTTGCTAAATTAAATTGCTTCTGGCGGGTAATTTTCCTCACCTGTGGCGAGCAGAATCATTTAGGACTGCCATAGTTCAACGATTGATAATAGGACAACGCCTTGTACAATATATACCTGATCCCCTGTAATCAATTTGCCCCAAAATATAAAATGGGTATCTAAAAAATATGAACGATCGAGGTGAAAAATGAAGTATCGAGCTATTGTAGTAGCTTTTTTAATATTTTGCTTTGGTTTCCTGTCTGCCTGTAGCGAAGCCCCAGCCAATGCCAACGAGCCTCTAACCTACGACCAAATTCGTGGCACCGGGTTAGCCAACAACTGCCCCCAACTCGAAGAAGGTCGGGGTTCCATCACCCTAGACTCTGGCAAATCTTACCAACTCACGGAGTTATGCTTGCAACCAACTTCTTTCTTTGTCAAGGAAGAACCAGTAAACAAGCGTCAAGAAGCCGAATATGTTCGCGGTAAATTACTGACTAGATATACCTCTAGTCTTGACCAAATTAGCGGCGATCTAAAATTTCAACCCGATGGGAGTCTAACTTTTACAGAAAAAGCAGGTATCGACTTCCAAGCCATTACCGTCCAACTTCCCGGCGGCGAACGAGTTCCATTCCTATTTACCATCAAAAGTTTAGTTGCCAGCACTCCTAACCCCATTACAAAAATTAATACCTCCACCGACTTTGAAGGTACGTTTAATGTCCCTTCTTATCGAGGCTCTGTATTCCTTGATCCCAAGGGTCGGGGTGTGGCGGCTGGCTATGATAATGCTGTGGCTCTGCCTTCCCAAGCAGATAGCGAAGAATTGGCGAGAGCCAATGGCAAAAGAGTGGAACTAATTCCCGGCAAAATTTCTCTGCAAGTTGCCAAAGTCAACAACGAAACTGGAGAGGTAGCCGGAGTATTTGAAAGTGAGCAGCCTTCTGATACTGACCTCGGAGCCGCAGATCCCAAGGAAGTCAAAATCCGGGGTGTGTTCTACGGGAGAATCGAATCTTTATAAACTAAACTTTATAAACTAAAGTTAAATCTCAATTTTGGGGGGATTGCTCACAGAGTAGTATCTATTTTGAAGCAATCCCTTCGTTTTTGATATTATAGTCGTTGCCATAGTATTGGTCGACTGGAACCCCGGCAGCGCCGGGGTTCCACTCTAAAAATTGTCCTAACCAGCTTGGCGGTTACTATATTTCGATTTTAGAGGAAAAAATTATGGTTGCTGTCCCAGTTAAGACTTATACACCAGAAGAATATTTAGAACTGGAAGTTACCTCGACAACTCGCAATGAATATCGTGATGGAGAAATAATTTCTATGGCTGGCGGTACTCCTACTCATAATGAGCTGATTGGGGCTTTAACGGTAATTCTGCGGTTAGCTCTCAAGGGGAAACCCCTACAAGTATTTATCACAGATCAACTGCTGTGGATTCCCGATCGCTCTGTCTATACTTACCCTGATGTGATGGTGGTTCCCCGTCCAGTTTTGTTGCAAGAAGGGCGTAAAGATACGGTGATACAACCGATTTTTATTGCGGAAATCTTATCTAATTCCCCTAAAAACAATGACCGGGGCGAAAAGTTTGCGGATTATCGGACAATTCCTAGTTTTCAAGAATATTTATTAGTAGATCAGACCAAGCCCCACGTGGAGCAGTACCTTAAACAAGGGGCGAATCAATGGTTATTTACAGAGTTCGATCGCCTCGATGACCGATTTACGCTGCCATCTCTGGGTCTAGAGTTAAGTTTGGCAGATTTGTATGCAGAGGTTGAATGGGAAACTTCTACATGAAACTCCTAGGATGGCTAACGAGTGGTATGATTTACACCAATAAATAATGCGGGAAGTGTAGGTAGGATAAGAGCTTGAAGGATTCTATTAGTATCTCATTGTGCATGATTGTCCGGGATGAGGCGGCGAATTTGCCTAGTTGCCTTGCCAGTGTGCGGGAGGTGGTGGATGAAATGGTGGTGTTGGATACAGGCTCCACTGATGCAACGGTGGCGATCGCCCAGAGTTACGGGGCGCAGGTCTATCATTTTCCTTGGGGGCATGACTTTGCTCAAGCTCGAAATGAGGCTCTCAAGTATGTCCACGGGGAATGGGTCTTAGTGATGGATGCTGATGAAGTCCTTGCTCCAGAGATTATTCCCTACCTTGAAGAAGTAGTCAAAGAAGAACAAAATTTAGTTGTAAACCTCCTGCGCTATGAGCTAGAAGCAGCCGATGCTCCCTATTCAGAAATTTCTCGCCTATTTCGTCGCCATCCCCAGCTTTATTTCACCCATCCTTACCACGCCTCCATCGATGCAAGTGCGATCGCCCTCCTCGCCGAAGAACCCTACTGGAAAATCGTCTCCATTCCCCTCGTCGCCCTCCGCCACACTGGCTATCAGCCGGGGGTCATTGCCCAGCGCCAAAAGCTATCTACGGCTAAAGCCATGATGGAGGGCTATCTTGCCATTCACCCAGAGGATGCCTACACCCAGAATAAGCTAGGGGCGTTGTATCTCCAGATTGGGGAACAGGAAAAGGGAATAAAGTTGCTGCAACAGGCGATCGCTACCCCCGGTTTACAAGCTCCTCTAGTCCTTGAAATCAATTACCATCTGGGCAATGCCTACGCCAAGTTGGGGGATAACCATCAAGCGGCGGCTCATTATCAAGCGGCTCTCGAACAGCAGGTGATGCCCCAGATTAAGCTCCCGGTCTATCACAATCTAGGGGTTTTGCTGCTGGATGGGGGCGACCTAGAAACGGCGAGGTCTGCCTTTGAAATTGTCTTAAAAATTGATCCCGGTTTTGCCCAAGGTTATTATCATCTGGGGGTCGTGCTGAAACTTTTGGATAATTACGAAGCAGCGATCGCCTGCTATCAGCAAGCAATTAATCTCCAGCCAGATTATGCCGATGCTTACCAAAGTTTGGGGGTGTTGTTACTCCTCAGTGGGCAGATTGACTCTAGTATGCAAGCCTTTAGTCGGGCGATCGAGCTTCACCAGCCCCACAATCCCGAAGCCGCCAAACGAATCCAAGAGGAGTTAGCCGCAATGGGTTTTAATCCTGCCCGGTATAGTCAGGAATAATTTAGTTTGAGGAGGGTTGATTTATTTGTTGTTGGAGTTGTTGAACTTCGGCGATCGATCAACCTGTTCCCCTCGCTACTACTTCTACCGACACACCATCCCTTAAAAAATTAATGGCAATCTCTCTTTACTTTTCGGCTGCTCCTTCTGCAAAAATGGAGCGATAAAATGAAGATTCTTGCCTAATATCCCTCCGGATTAGGCGGTAAATAACTTCATCATTAGACCTCTTGCGTGAATAAGGAAAAAAAAACTCATCCCCCAGCCCCTTCTCCCTAGGGAGAAGGGGAGTAAGAGTAAAGTCCCTCTCCCCAGGGAGAGGGATTTAGG
>JAAUUE010000220.1 GCA_012031635.1 Coleofasciculaceae cyanobacterium SM2_1_6
GGCAAAAGAGCCACCTGTTCCAGAAAAGACAAAGATTCCGGTGTGATTGTCACAAAACCTCGATCGCTCAAGAACTCCTGCAACTCCGCTTCAATTAACTCACCCGGCGATAACTCACTGCTGCCGACTGAGATAGATTTTTGGGGTAGAGGAGAACTATCAATAGATGTGTAACTATTCCGGTTTACTAGGGGGAGAAATTTATCTCGGAGAAACTCGATCGCCCTTTTCGGAAACCACCCATCCACATTACCGTAGTAGGGAATAATTAACTCCTCAGCTTGGAGGTAGGGATAGTCCTCAGTGGTTAAAATTTGCTGGGGATGAAGGCCCAGGGTTGCTAACATGGTTTTTGGTAATCAGGGAAGGGACTATTAACCAAAAAATAATCGATCGCCCCCAAATCTATACCCGCTAAATTTAAGAGATGAATTGCCGAAAATGTTTCCCCCAACCAATGAAAATATTTCAACCCTGCCCACCGCGCCAGAGCCAATACTCGACCGGGAACTTTTTCTAGGGGAGCTTGTTCCTTGAGCAGAAATAACCAATGGGATAAACCGGTAGAAATTTCTGATAAAAACCTATTGTCCGCCGTGGTGATCACACTAGCCCAATCTCTAGCGATAATTTTTCCCTCCCGCACTGTAGTTACTGTTGCCGCCGGATAGTCAACTTTTTGCCGGATAAAGTAGGGATGATGATAATCTAAAGGCTTAGGAGGAGTGAGTTCTAGGCGATCGCTGCTATAAATTTGTTGATGGTAGATTTGTTGATGGTAATTTTGTTGATCAGATTGCTGAGAAGATTGATAATTTAACTGATTCAATTGATGATTTGGATAATTATCTAACAGGGGATTTAGATGACTTAATTGATAAATTTGTTGTTCTGTTTCTGGAGATAGGGGATAAAAATCTGCAATTAAACGATTGGAAATAATGTTAGCGGCGGCTTCTTCCGCTTGGGTGATTTTACCAATGTTAAATAAAGCCTTACTGAGACTCTGGCAAACTTCTGGATTTATCTCTAGAAACAATGATTCTAAGTAACAGATTATGCCTTCTTGGTAGCGGTCAAAATTACAATAAAGTAACCCTAATTCATGCCAAGTATTTGCTTGCTCTGGGTTGAGTTGCAAAGATTTTTCATAGCTAACGATCGCACTATACAAAGATTGATGCTGCTGGTAAAATCTCCCGCTATTTAAGTAATGATTGGCAAGATCTAGACTTTGGGGATTAGTTGACATAGAAAATAATGTAGAAAAGAAAAGATTCCCAAGAGATAACTAAACTTAGAGCAAAATAAACCTTGATGCTACAATGTGTGGAAATTATAAATAAATCCTGTAGAAATTCGCTGGAGAGATTTTAACACACTCCCAGATATTCTCAAGTTTTCTAGCATCTGACCATCTAATAAACCTTTAACAAACAAAGTTTCTAGCCCAAGGAGTAGTATGCGATCGCCCGACCAAGAACCAGAAACCCCAGAGACTCCAGAAACTCCGACCCAACCTAGAACCCGACGGCGGTGGTGGCGAATTTTGGCTGTCACCTCCCTTGTCACTGTAGGCGGGGGTGCTTTGGGGGGGTGGATTTTTGTCGATCGCTATCTCTCTGGGATCATTCAAGATTCAGTAGTTCAGGCCATCGATCGTCCTGTAGAGTTGGGTAGAGTTGAAGGTTTTTCTATCTCTAGCATCCGGTTTGGAGAAACTTTGATTCCGGCTACTGACCAAGACCGAGATCAAGTAAAAGTCGAAGCGATCGAAGCTAATTTCAACCTTTTAGAATTAGTTATTAGTCGTCGATTAAATCTTGATTTACAAATTATCCAACCAGAAGTTTATCTAGAGCAAGATCCAGAATTAAACTGGATTAATTTAGATATTAAATCTGGTGAGGAAGAGTCGGCAATTAAAGTTGAAGTTGATCGCCTAACTATTATTAATGCCGATGTGACACTAGTAGCGAGGGACATAGAAAACAATCTCGCTCCGGCGGTTCCTTTGCAGTTAAATACAGCCACTGCCGAGTTCCTAGAAGATAATCAAAGAATTATTTTTGATCTAGAAGGTCAGCTCAGAGACGATCGTAAGTTTCAAGTCAACGGTGAAAGTCTCCCTAATCAGGGAAATACAAATTTAGTAGTTAGTGGTAATCAGATTCTAGCTAGAGAATTAGGATACTTACTGCCTCTGCCCTTTCAACTGGTAGCTGGACAAGTTAATGGCAACTTGGAAATTCAATTAAAAGCTAACGAATCTCCAGAAATTAATGGCAATGCTAGTCTTGAAAATGTGGTAATCAAAGAAGCTAATTTACCCCAAAATATAGAAGCAATTAATGGCGAGTTGAGTTTCTTGGGGCAAGCTATTCGGTTAGAAAACATCCGGGCAGAACTAGGGGAAATTTCTGCCCAAGCTCAGGGATTAGTTGATCTTAATTCTGGTTTTGATGTTCAAATAACTACTACACCTTTTGAGATTAACGAAGGGCTAAATGTTTTTCAGTTAAAGGATACTCCTGTAGATCTCCAAGGGAGAATACAGACAAATCTTGCTGTGACTGGTCAACTAGATCAACCAATTATTAATGGGCAGTTGGTAAATGTCGGGAATGTCCGGGTCGATCGCCTCAATCTTGCTACTCTTAGAACTAACTTTCGCCTAGTTAATCAAATACTTTCTTTTAGCAACTTAAACGCCATTCCAGATTTTAATGGCATCGTTGGCGGTTTGATCAATGGCAATGGAAATTTACGGTTGGACGATCGTCAAGATTTCAACCTAGATTTGGGTCTAACTAATTTCCCTCTACGTCTGGCAGCAAGGCTTTATGACCTAGATTTACCCTTAAATAATCCCCTCATTTCTGCCAATACCAACTTAACTGGCTCTCTCAAAGACCTTACTAATCTTCAGGGTTTAGCTACAGCTCAAACTATTATTAATAGCTCTAGTTTTAACAATACTAATAATAATATTGGTGTCACTACAAATATCCAAGTTAATCAAGGAGTATGGCGAGCTTTGGTACAGGCTAATAATTTAGAATTGGCTCTAGAAGATAGCGAATTTCTGCGAGAAGTGCAGCCAAATATTAATGGTGAGTTAATCCTAACAGGTAGGATAGATAATTTTGAAGCCAATAGTATCCGGGGTGATGGACTTCTAGCTATTGTCGCAGCCGGAGGCACAATTACCGCCAGTGATATTCAGCTTAATCAAGGAAATTTGCAAACTCAAATTAGGGCGAGAAATCTACAATTAAATAATTTATCTTCCCTGCCTGTAGAACTAAGAAATAGCACAGTGGCGGGGGATTTTTTGGCAACAGTGAACTTAAATGATCTCCAGAATTTACAACTTCGGGGCATCACGGCGACGGGGAATGGAGAGTTAACTATTGCTGGAGGAGTAGTTACAGCAGAAGGGATTCAAATCCAGAATGGAAACTGGCAAACTAGGGCGATCGCTAGATCAATTCAGGTCGATCGATTAGCAACTGTACCTGCTCAATTTGCTGGCAGTAACTTAAACGGAGAATTTACCCTTGGTGGCAGCTTAGATAATTTTGATTTAGCAACAATCACTGCCCAAGGTTTTGCAAATTTGGGTCTAGCTGGTGGGAATATTAATGTTACAAATGCTGAATTAAGCGGGGGAAATTTTCGGGCGAGAGTTGTCCCAGTGGGCTTAGAAATTCGGAATTTTGTGAATACTCTTTCTGGGCAATTAGATGGCAGTTTACAAGTATTTGGCAATATTAATAATCTCAGTCCAAGGGGTATCCAAGCTGTCGGTAGTATCAATTTACCCCAAGGAATTGCCGGAGTTGAGCGCCCCATTGGGGCGGGGATTAATTGGAATGGACAAAGATTAGTCCTCGATTCTCCGGGGGAGAGGCTGCGCCAACGAGCCACTGCTGAAGATTTGGATGTGCGGGGCTTTGCTGATCTCAATTTTGACACCGCTGATATTGTGGCTCGCTGGGATCTAGATATTGATGCGGCTAATATTAACCTCCAAAACCTGCCGATTACCTTACCAGCCCCCGCTACTTTGATGGGCAGGGGAGATTTTCAAGGCAGAGTCACGGGAAATCTAACCAATCCTCAGATCACTGGAGCCTTACAAGTCCGGGATCTAGTCAGCACGGGGCTTGCCTTTGAACCCCTGCTCCGGGGAACTGTGAACGCCAACCAGACCGGAGTAAATCTCCAACTTGCGGGAACCCAAGACCGGATTGAAGCTAATCTCTCTCCCCAATTTCTGCCAGAATCTTTTCTCGTTGTCCGGGGGGAAACTATTGCCACGGGGCGGGTTGAAGCAAATAATTTATTAGCAGTGAACTTACAAAATTTTCCTGTGACTACCCTCAGACCCCTAGTAGCAGGAACTCCCTTGGCGGGGCGGGCGATCGGCGGGAGTTTGTCGGGGGATGGTGCTGTTAATCTCCGAGATTTCAGTGCAGTGGGGACGATCGCTGTTCAAGAGCCAGTCATTAATACCCTACGGGGTGATAGTTTCACCGCTGACTTTGCCCTCGATCGAGAAAGTATCCGCCTGACTCAATCTGTCTTCCGCCGGGGAATTGGGGAATATCGGCTCACGGGAGTTGTGAATCAATTTTTGGGTACGCCCCAAATTCAAGCCAGCGCCCAAATCACCAATGGCGATGTCCAAGATATCTTAACCGCCCTCCAGATTTTTGAGCTGCGGGATATTATTAGCGGCAATATTCTACCCATCTACGGCACGGCAGCGGATCTGGGTCGTCTCAATGCCGGAAGCCCGGAACCCACTCTCACGGGACAGTTACGCCGTCTCTCGGAATTGCAAGAACTCCTTGCCCAACAGCAGGAAACCCGGCGGCAGGAAAACTTTGATTTACCAGAACTCAGCAACTTTGCCGGAAAATTTAATGGGACTGTCACTGCTAATGGCTCCCCGCCTACGGGGATCAATGCTGATTTTAACTTGGCTGGCGGGGATTGGGTTTGGGGAAATTATCAACTCCAGCAGGTACAAGTAGAGGGGAATTTTCGCAATAATGTCTTGACTCTTCTGCCCTTGGAACTAAGGAGTGGCGATCGAGTAGTCAGTTATCAAGGAACGATCGGCGGGGCTGAGCAATCAGGACAATTAATTGTGGAAAAAGTCCCCGTCGCTCTCCTATCTCAACTCTTCCAACTGCCAGATTTTTTTGGGGTGACAGGAGAAATCAGTAGTATTACCACCCTCTCTGGTAGCATCGATAACCCCAGAGCGCGGGGGGCGGTGAACGTGACCCAAGCAACGCTCAACCAAATTCCTGTCCAAGCAGTCGAAGCAAGTTTTAGTTACTTTGATAGTCGTCTCCGCTTTGGCACCAATGTCTCGATCGCCGAATCAAACTCTGGGCAGCAATCTTCCCCCCTAACCCTGAATGGTAACATTCCCTACCAGCTACCCTTTGCCAGCACTGCCCCCAGCGACAACCAACTCCGTCTCAACCTCCAAGTCCAAAATCAGGAACTGGCAATTTTAGACCTCTTGAGCCAAGGGCAGGTGGCTTGGGGAGGGGGTGAAGGAGATGTGCAGCTAGAGATTACCGGAGAAATTGACCAATCTCTAACGATTACTAATCTCGTAGCGGACGGGTCGGCCCTATTCCGGGATGCCGTCTTAAAAATTCAGGTTTTACCCTCCCCTCTCACTAAAATTAATGGCAGTGTTGCCTTTAACTTTGATCAAATTAATATTGAGAATCTCCGGGGCGAATTGGGGGGCGGGGAAGTCTCGATCGCAGGCAGTCTGCCGATTTTCAATCCTAGTTTTCGGGATAATCCCCTAACAGTCAATCTAGATAACCTTGCCCTAAATCTTCCAGACCTCTACAGTGGCGGAGTCCAAGGAAATGTTGTTGTCACCGGCACTGCCCTTGCGCCCAGAATCGGCGGCTCGATCGAAGTTTTTGATGGACAGGTATTACTCACCGTTCCCGAAGCTACGGCGGCTAGCCCCGGTAATCCTCCCAACAATAACCCCGGACTCCGACCCGAATTGAACGATCTCCGCCTAGTCTTAGGACGGAACATCCAACTGAATCTGCCTCCAGTCTTGGGTTTTGTTGCCGATGGCGGGTTAGTGGTGAATGGACCTTTAGATAATCTCCAACCGCAGGGAATTATTAATATTCAACGGGGCAGGGTGAATTTATTTACTAGTGAGTTTCGCCTTGCCGGGGGTTATGATCATACCGCCCAATTTTTCCCAGAGCGGGGTCTGGATCCGTTCCTAAATGTCCGATTGGCAACCTCCGTGGAGGAATCCACGGGCAGACGCTTGCCCACTAATGAGTCTCTTTCGGAAATTCGAGAGCAGCCCCTGAGTATTTTCGGCACGGTGCAAACGGTGCGGATTGAAGCGAGGGTGAATGGTTATGCCAGCGAGTTGAGCGATCGCCTAGAATTGAACAGTAGCCCCCGCCGCAGTCAACAGGAAATCATTGCCCTTTTGGGGGGAAATTTTATTGATAGTTTTTCCCAAGGTAATACCACTATTGGGTTAGCAAACTTAGCCAGTTCTGCCCTCCTAAGTAATTTTCAAAATCAAATTAGTGATGCTTTGGGTTTAGCCAGTTTCCGATTATTTCCTACCACAATTAACGATCGAGGACAAATTAATACCACCCTAGGTTTAGGTGCCGAAATCGGGCTTGATATCACCCCCGCCGTCTCCATTTCCGCCCTGCGCATCTTAACCGCCAATCAGCCTTTCCAGTACAGTCTCCGCTACCGAATTAATGAAAATCTCCTCCTCCGGGGCAGCAGTAATTTAGCCGGAGATAATCGAGTTTTAATTGAGTTCGAGACTCGCTATTAATCATTTCATTCTATAATTTAGAAACTTGGATTCTTTAACCTTCTAATACTCATAACACCTAATTATAGTGCTAGACAGATTAATTAGGACAAAACCAGATACGTTGGCTGAGCGAAGTCGAAGCCGAATTCATCCTAACTTTTATGGCAACGACTATAATTTATGGCAGACATTGACTTTACCGACAACAACAAAATTCAGGAAATTATCAATACTTCAAGCAGACTCAAATACCTATTAAAGTTTGCCTATCAAATCCCTCTAGATAGTATTGTTTCTATTCGAGTAGACAGCGACAACATGAAAATTGATGTTAATACTGACTCCGAAACATTTCGATTTAAGGCAAAAGGGCTAGATAGTGTGATCATGAAAAATCCTGAACTTGGGATTATGCAGTTAACTCTTGATCCAGCCTTAGCCCAAGCAGTTTATAACATTATTGATGAATTTATCAATGAGTAAATACAAAAAACAGGGTACTTATTTACTTACAAGCAATAGCTACCTAGCTCCTACATTCATCTGAAGTTGCAATATAGCGATCCTAAATCATTTTCTAAATTAGATTGCTTTTGGTAAGTAATTTCACCTGCCGAAGGCGGGTAAAATCATTTAGAACTACTGGTAATTTCACCTGCCGAAGGCGGATAAAATAGACCTCTTGCGTGAATAAGGAAAAAGCCCCTCATCCCCCAGCCCCTTCTCCCCAGGGGAGAAGGGGAGTAAGAGGAAAGTCCCTCTCCCTAGGGAGAGGGATTTAG
>JAAUUE010000221.1 GCA_012031635.1 Coleofasciculaceae cyanobacterium SM2_1_6
CTTCTCCCTAGGGAGAAGGGGAGTAAGAGGAAAGTCCCTCTCCCTAGGGAGAGGGACTTAGGGTGAGGGTCATGATTCACGCAAGAGGTCTAATGATTTAGGAGCGCTATGACAAACCTTAATATCTCTTAATTTTCCACCAGTTAACTAATTATTTAGGCTATTAATGGAATTTTCTAGTGATCAATTTTCAGTGTCAGTACATAATCATGTCCAAAAGCTCTCCTCCTTCCCCTCTCCCGAAAGTTCTATCCCCCTCTGACTCGATGCGAAAAACAACTACATCAAAGGCATCTTTAAGGGCATCTTTAAGGGCATTTCTAGTATTCTTGCCCTGTGTTATCTGGCTAACCCAACCTTAGCCAATAGCCCCCGCCGCCAAATCCCAGATCTGCCTTCCGCAAAGATGCTCCTAACGCCCTCCATCAATAATCAAATCGGTAGCCGTCTTGTTGGGCAGTGGGAACTCCGGGGAGTATTTTTTATGCCTATCAACATAGTTTTGACCTCAGAGGGAAGGGGCTTTCTGCTCTCGCCCTCCTTTGCTCCCGGTGAGGGTCCCCAAGCGATGGAATTTAGATACACAATTAATAATACCCAGCCACCCTTTCAAATAGACTTAGAGCCTATTGGGGAAGAACCAATCAGGACTATTTTTGATTTTACCGAGGATGGCAGAATTAGGGTGGAATTATTAGGAATCCGACCGGGGGAAGCAAGACCCACGGAATTTACCACCGGAGCTTTATTTTTGCATAGAGTTTCTTCTTTAACAAGGTTACCTAATAATACTCAAATTGCTAACTCTCTAGAAACCATCAATAAAAGTAGGGAAGAACTAGCAGGTTTGACAATCTCCATATTTTTAAGTAATCAAGAAAGTTATTTTCAAGAAAATAAAAGGTTTACACTTAATTTGCGTGACCTAGATATGGAATTAACAGCTAGGAATTTGCGATATTACGATTATGTAACTTATTTGCCAGAAAATGCTACAGACCCATTAATTATTACTGTTGCAGCTAAAGTGCCGGGGTTAAGAAGTTTCATTGGTGTTATATTTCCAATTAAAGATGGAGATACAGAAACATTTATTTCAGGGACTTGTGAAACGATCGAACCAAGTACAACTCCCCCTCCTAGACCAACTCTTGTTAATGAAAATATTGTTTGTGCTACTGGTTCTAGATAAGAAGATATTATTTTTTTGTACTAACTAATTCATGCTTAAACTTACTAATATTCCTAGTATTTTAGTAGTAACTCGCTTTTTAATAGCACCTTGTTTATTGCTAGATGCGCTGGATCATCAAACTAGTTCTTGGTTTATCATTGGCTATGTAATTGCAGTGATTTCAGATATTTTGATGGGATTACTGCTCGAAATTGGGGGTTAGTACTCCTCGGCTCCGACAGGCAGATAGCTGGGCAGATATTTGTTTGTATGTCTGTGTGGCAGCTAGTGCTTGGTTAGTATATCCTCAAGTTATTTTGAGTTTTCAGATACCTTTATTAGTGGCGATCGCCGCTCAATTAATTTTATTTATAACAAGTTTAATCAAATTTCAAAAATTCCCCAGCTTCCACACCTATACTGCTAAAATTTGGGGGCTAACTCTACTAGTGGCAACTATCGCCCTGTTTGGCTATGGCTACTCGCAGACCCTCTGGTTAGCGATCGCTCTTTGTATGATTAATAGTCTAGAGGAAATAATCATGACTTTAATTCTCCCTACTTGGCAATGCGATGTTCTCAGTATTTTTCATGCCATATCTCTACGACAAACACTCCTCCTTTCCGAATTAATCAAACCAACTACAGACTCCCAAATTATTAGAGATTAAGGAAACTTTGTATATTAATTCTAAATAGTTAACAAACTCAAGCTTAGAATTATTATAGGATTCTTATCAGGATTACTTTGTAGCTTTCATTGTCATTTCAGCAGCACAGAAATTACCAGAGAGAATACAATATAGTAGTCCTAAATGATTTCACCCGCCGCAGGCGGGTGAAATCACCTACCAACAGCAATCTAATTTAGAAAATGATTTAGGATCGCTATATCAATTTTTAGGAAACATATGCAAAAAACAGTTAATTCTTGGTTCCGTTATGGCTGGGCTGGACTACTGGGATCGATCGCTCTCTCTAGCCCTTTCCTTAGTACGAATGCCTTTGCTCATAATCATCTCGCTAATAATATCTTCGCTGATATTAACGTACATGAAGATATTTATAGAAATACATCAACTTTATCAACTCAAACTTCCTTAGCTCTGTCTGCAAATCTTCTTAGGGCAACCAATGCAGGCACTAATAATTTAAGTAATGATTTAATCGCTCAAGCTCCGTCCATAAATCCCCAAGAAATTCAAAATCGCTTAGTGGGGCAGTGGGAAATCTATGGAATATTTTTTGTTCCAGTTACCGTGGTTTTCAATGCTCAAGGCAAGGGATTTGTGCTAATTCCCTTCTTTGGTCCCGGAGGGAATAATACACCCACAGCCTACGAATTTAGCTATCAAATTCGGAATACTGGTCAACCCATCCAAATTGATATTGCCGAGCCGGGAGAACCGCCAATCCAAACTATCTTTGAATTTACCAGTGATGGCAGGATTCGGGTAGAAGCCCTAGGGATCAAACCGGGAGATCCTCGACCGACAGAATTTACCACCGGAGCTTTATTTTTGGGACGAGTTTCTAACCTCACTGCCCTGCCTAGAAATACACAAATTGCTAATTCTTTGGAAGTAAAAATCCGCCAGAGAGAGCAGCAAGGCAGAAATATTTTGGGCTCTATTTTAAGAAGTCAACAGGCTTATTCTCTAGAAAACGAAATCTTTACTACGGACTTAGAGGCTTTAGGAATTGGGCTAGGCAATGATGATTTCCAGAATTACACCTATCAGTTGGTTCCGGGTAGTGATCTCCGGCGGCAAGTATTTGTCACAGCAGCAGCGAAGACTCCGAGGGTAAGGAGTTTTAGTGGTGTGGCGTTTACTGTTGATCCTGTTGAAGGCGAAGAAAATTTCCCCATGACCGGGATTTGTGAAACGATCGAGCCGAGTATGACTCCCCCGGCGTTGCCAACTATCAATGGTCAAGAGGTGCAGTGCGCTCCCGGTTCTAGAGTCCCCGAAGACGATCGACCTCCATTTCCCTTTTTGTTTTAGATTTTTGAGTTATGATTTTAAGGCTGATCAGGTGATCTTAAGAATTTAAATTAGTAAGTAATTAATTTCACCTGAATTATAGCTTGGGAATCTAGATTTCGTAGGGTATGGATAATCAACAAGACTCTTCTTTAGCGGAGTTCAAGGTCATAGATAATTTGGCAAGATTGGATAATCTGGATAACTTAGGGGCGTTGGTGTCTCCTCAGATTGACTTCAGCGCTGGTAAAAACCAAGCACCTTTGAGATTGGGGATAATGGCTTCGGGGAGTGGCAGCAATTTTGGGCGATCGCCCAAGCAATCCATAACCAAAAACTCAAGGCCCAAATTCAAGTCCTGATCTACAACAATCCGGGGATCAAGGCGGTGGAACGGGCGGCTCAATGGGGGGTTCCGGCGGTGTTGCTCAATCATCGAGACTATGACCAAAGAGAAGCCCTCGATGCCCAAGTTGCCCAAACCCTTCAGGATTATCAGGTAGACTTAGTAGTAATGGCGGGTTGGATGCGGCGGGTGACTCAGGTATTAATTGATGCCTTTCCCCAGAGGATAATTAATATTCACCCCAGTTTACTGCCGAGTTTTCCGGGGATCAAAGCTGTGGAGCAAGCTCTAGCCGCCGGGGTGAAGATTGCGGGATGTACGGTGCATTTTGTGACGCTGGAGGTCGATCGAGGACCAATGATTATCCAAGCGGCGGTTCCAGTTCTCCCCACAGATACGGCGGCTAGTCTCCATGCCCGGATTCAAGTCCAAGAACACCGGATTATGGTCGAGGCGATCGCCCACCTCACAAGTATTTGGCAATAGTATTTGGCCGCAATAATATTTGGAGATGATTTTGAAATAACCTTAAAACCTATGATTAGAGATGCCGTGCTGGAAGACTTACCCAGCATTGTCGCCATTTATAACAGCACGATCGCCGATCGCCTTGCCACTGCTGATACTGAACCGATCACTACCGCCAGCCGTGTACCTTGGTTTCATCAACATCAGAGTAATCTTCATCCCCTCTGGGTACTAGAGCAAGGGCAAGAAATTTATGGCTGGTTGAGTTTGAGTGCTTTCTATGGCAGACCCGCCTATCGATCGACCCTCGAAGTCAGCCTCTACGTTGCCCCCGATCATCGCCAGCAAGGTGTCGGCAAAAAACTATTAGCCCATACCCTTGCCATCAGTCCATCTTTAGGAGTTGAAACCCTCTTAGGATTTATCTTTGCCCACAATCACCCCAGCCTGAACCTATTTACAAAGCATGGCTTTCAATCTTGGGGTCATCTCCCAGAAGTCGCCGAACTGGATGGCATTAAACGAGATTTGAAAATTTTGGGACTAAGATTGTAGTATCAATAATGATTTAAGTTGGTGCTGCGAGGATGGTTTTTGTAGTAACGGCTTTAGCTACCAGAAATTTTATCAAGAACGCATAAACCTAATCAGCAGGGGAGAGAAAAATTGCAAAAGAAATTGAAAATCTTCGGGCTGGGTTTAACGGGAGGAATTTTGGTGACGGGGCTGGTGTGGCTTTTGGGAAGAGATGCTCAGGCTCTGCCACCGCCAGAAGATATCCCGGAAGAAGTTGCCCGGACAGAAATTATCACCGAGGCTCGATCGCCCCTTGATGGTAGCCCCGTGACTGCGGCGGAATACGCTGAACAAACTGCCCAACTTCAAGCTGCTCCCTATCCCCCTACCCCGCCTCAACAGTTCCAAAATCTGGTAACGATCTTACGAATTCGTCGCTTCCTTCGCCCCTTCCTGCCCTAAATTGCTAACTAGATTGCCCAATTTCCACCCAATTCCTATCCCAAAATCAGGAAAGAAGATTTCTAGTCAGGGAGTTTTTGGAGAAAGTTGAGAAAGTTCGGACTTGGTTTACAATTGCTATATCTGAATTTACATTTATTTAAAATTTCCCCATAAACTATCCTCAATGATCGCCCCTGACCAAATAGACAGAATTGTAGGAAACCAACATCATAACCCCTTTGAAATCCTTGGTCCTCATGCCCTAGAGGAAAACGGTATTACTACATGGGTAGTGCGTGCCTATCTCCCCAAAGCAACGGCGGTAGTAGTGATTTTGCCAGAAGAAAAATTGGAATACCCCATGTATTCTGTCCATCACCCCCAGTTTTTTGAGTGCAAAATTGAGAATTCTCAATTAAGTAATTACCAGTTTCGGATCCAAGAGGGCGATCGAGAAAAAATTATCTACGACCCCTATGCTTTCAAGTCTCCCCAATTAACCGACTTTGATCTCTATCTGTTTGGCGAAGGCAACCACCACCGCATCTACGAAAAAATGGGGGCGCACCTCACGGAGATTGAGGGCGTGGCGGGGGTGTATTTTGCCCTCTGGGCTCCAAGTGCGAGGAATGTTTCTCTATTGGGAGATTTCAATAGCTGGGATGGACGAGAACACCAGATGCGGAAGGGACACACAGGCATTTGGGAGTTGTTTATTCCCGGCTTGGGAGTCGGCAGTGCCTATAAATATGAAGTGAAAAACTGGGATGGGCATATCTACGAGAAGTCTGATCCCTACGGTTTCCAGCAGGAAGTCCGCCCTAAAACTGCCTCGATCGTGGCTGACCTCGATCGCTACCAGTGGCAAGATAGTGCGTGGCTAGAAAAACGCCGCCATCAGGAACCCCTGAAAACCCCCATTTCTGTCTACGAAGTCCACCTCGGCTCTTGGCTCCACGCTGCTGCTGACCAACCAGCCATTCTGCCCAATGGAGAAACTTCCCCTGCCGTCATTGTTGCCGAACTTAAACCCCACGCCCGCTTCCTGACCTACCGAGAACTAGCAGAGAAGTTAATTCCCTACGTCAAAGAGTTGGGCTTTACCCACATCGAACTCCTGCCCGTTGCCGAACATCCCTTTGATGGCTCTTGGGGCTACCAAGTCACGGGTTACTACGCCTGCACTTCCCGCTACGGTACTCCCGAAGATTTTATGTATTTTGTTGACAGGGCGCACCAGCATGATATTGGTATTATTGTTGATTGGGTTCCCGGACATTTCCCCAAGGATGGTCATGGTTTAGCTTTCTTTGACGGCTCCCATCTCTACGAACACGCCGATCCCCGCCAAGGCGAGCATAAGGAATGGGGAACCCTGGTGTTTAACTATGCCCGTAATGAAGTCCGCAATTTCCTCGTCTCCAATGCTTTGTTCTGGTTTGATAAATACCACATTGACGGGATCCGGGTGGATGCGGTGGCTTCGATGCTCTACCTTGATTACAATCGCAAGCCGGGGGAATGGGTAGCAAACCGTTATGGCGGTAGGGAGAATGTGGATGCGGCGGATTTCCTGCGGCAGGTAAACCATGTGATCTTTAGCTATTTTCCGGGGATTCTCTCGATCGCCGAAGAATCCACTGACTGGCCGATGGTCTCCTGGCCGACCTACGTTGGCGGCTTAGGTTTCAACATGAAATGGAATATGGGCTGGATGCACGATATGTTGGATTATTTCCACATTGATCCTTGGTTCCGGCAGTTCCATCAGAACAACATCACCTTTAGCATGATGTACGCCTACAGCGAGAACTATATGCTCGCCCTCTCCCACGATGAAGTTGTCCACGGCAAGAGCAACATGCTGGGAAAAATGCCCGGTGATGAGTGGCAGAAGTTTGCTAATATGCGTTGTCTCTACACCTACATGTTTGCCCATCCGGGGAAGAAGACCCTGTTTATGAGCATGGAGTTTGGGCAGTGGAGTGAGTGGAATGTCTGGGCCGATCTGGAGTGGCATCTGCTGCAATACAAGCCCCACCAAAGCATGAAAACCTTTGTGAGTGACCTCAACCAGCTTTACCAGAGCGAACCAGCTTTGTATGCTCAAGATTTCTCTAGGGATGGCTTTGAGTGGATTGATTGTAGTGATAATCGCCACAGTGTGGTGTCTTTTCTGCGTTGGGATCACGAGAGTGGGCAGTTTGTGGTGGTTGTGTGCAATTTCACACCCCAGCCCCACGCCCATTACCGGGTCGGGGTACCAACTGCTGGTTTCTATCAAGAGCTATTTAATAGTGACTCCAAACAGTACGGGGGCAGTAATATGGGAAATTTAGGCGGGAAATGGACTGAGGAATGGTCGTTCCACGGTCGCCCGTACTCCTTGGATATGTGTCTGCCGCCTTTGGCAGTGCTGATCTTCAAGCTAGACTCCCAAAAGGCTTACCCTTAATCTGTCTATATTAAACAGGTAAGCAAAAGTTAAGCAAAACTGAACCTATGCCTAAAGACTTTCCCTGAGCGGAGTCGAACGTTCCCTGAGCGGAGTCGAAGGGATAATTTCCACTATCATCAATGCAGATAATCAATAGACCTCTTGCAGTGAATAAGGAAAAAGCCCCTCATCCCCCCAGCCCCTTCTCCCTAGGAGAAGGGGAGTAAGAGGAAAGTCCCTCTC
>JAAUUE010000222.1 GCA_012031635.1 Coleofasciculaceae cyanobacterium SM2_1_6
ATTAATCGTCTCAGCAGTAGCTTTAACCGGATGGCTGCGAGTTTGGCGGGGGTGGAGGAGCGGCGACAGGAAATTATTGGCGACTTAACCCATGAGTTACGGACTCCTTTAACAGTGGTACAGGGGTATCTAGAAGAATTAGCAGATGAAAAGATTCCGCCGTCGGTGGAGGTGTACGATCGACTCCTGAGAGAAACCAGAAGATTACAGCGTCTAGTTAACGACGTGCAGGAGCTTTCCAAGGCGGAGGCGGGCTGCCTGCCCATCAATCTCCAACCCGTGCAGGTATATTCCTTGCTTCAGACCCTTATTGAGAGATTCCGGGATCAATTGGTGGCGGATGAACCGTTGCTAATTTTGGATTGTAGTCCCCATTTACCTCCAGTTTTAGCAGATCTCGATCGCCTCGAACAGGTGCTAATTAATCTCCTCGGCAATGCCCTCAACTACACTCGATCGGGTAAAATCATCCTCCAAGCCAGTCTCGAAAATCGCTCCATCTCCTTTGCTGTCACCGATACCGGGTTGGGGATCGCCCCGGCGGAAATTCCCTATATTTTTGAAAGGTTTTGGCGGGGCAGCAAAGCCAGCGAACTAAATCTCCGGGGGACAGGCATTGGTCTGGCTATTTGTCGCCGCCTCGTGGAGTTACAAGGAGGAGAACTCACCGTTAGTAGTCAACTAGGACAGGGCAGTACTTTTCAGTTTTCTTTACCTCTAGCCTAATTTTTCAGGTTAACTTCTTTTTGATCAGGACTTACTTACAGACTCTATATGTAGGTGGGCAATGCCCACCTTACCCCTACTAATAGTGGATAAAATCTTATTTTGCGTAAGTCCTATTGATAACTAATCTTCCCTGCTACATTGATAACTGTTCACTGTTCACTGACATACTGCTATGACTTTGCGGGTAAAAATTTGTGGGATTACGAATCTAGAGCAGGGGGAGGCGATCGCCCGGCTGGGAGCTACGGCTTTGGGGTTTATTTTAGTGCCGAATTCCCCCCGGTATATTGCTCCGACGCAGTTAGCAGCGATTATTCCCTCCTTCCCAGCCACCGTAGAATCGATCGGGGTATTTGTGGATACTGAGATTACCAAAGTTGTACAAATTGTCGCCAAAACTGGCTTAAATGCCGTCCAACTCCACGGGCAGGAAAGCCCCAACTATTGCCAAGAGTTACGGCAGCAGTTATCTAAAAACTTATCTAAAAACTTATCTAAAAACTTATCTAGGGTAGAAATCATCAAAGCCTTGCGGATTAAAACTCAACAAGATTTGGCAAATATTGCTGACTACGAAGCTGTAGTAGACACTTTCCTCCTTGATGCCTACCATCCGCAACTTTTAGGTGGGACAGGACACACCCTTGACTGGTCAATGTTGGCAGATTTTACCCCCCCTCATCCTTGGTTCTTAGCCGGGGGACTGAACCCAGAGAATATCTCGATCGCCCTCCGCAACCTAAAACCCGATGGCATAGATCTTTCCAGTGGGGTCGAAATTTCTCCCGGCAACAAAGATCTCCACAAGGTAGAAAAACTATTTGCCCAACTATCAGCCCTTCACTTCTAGGTTTAACTAAAATCTCGGAGCATTTTTTTGATTTCCAGATTGTGGAGTTCCTCCTGACCGATCATGGTGCGGGCAAATTCTTCCAGATAAACACTGGCATCTTCCACAATATTTAATAGGTCTTTGTACAAATCTAGGGCTGTTTTTTCGTGGTTGAGGCTTTCTTCGAGGATATCCCGCACCGAATGTTTATAGCTTTCTTCAATGGCAGCAATCTTTTGGGTCGGGTGTCCTTCTAGCCCGGTGAGAATTTCCCCTACCTGTTGAGCATGGAGCAGAGATTCTGTCGCTTGGGCTTTGAAGAAGCTGACAATGGGGATCCGGTTGGGACCTGTAACCATTAGGGAATAGTGGGTGTAGCGGACGACTCCGGCTAGCTCGAACTCCATAATTGACTTAAGGACATCGATCGTTTTATCTAGGTTTAGGTCTTTCATCATGATGGGTGGATTTCAGCAAAGCTGATTTAGTGATGATTAAGTTAAAATTAAGGTATGATTCTACAATTTCTGTTAGCTTGATTCTACCTACATCTTTAACTATTTTATTACTTTTATTAATAAAAAATCTCAATTAGTATGGACTCTCTATTGATTCAAAGTGCTGTTTTCAGTGCCTTTTTTCCGGAATTACCCCTTGAAGGGCTGCTGTCTACCCAAGGCATTATGGTGATGCTATTGGCGGCCTACGCCGGAGCCATGTGGATGTTTCTGACCAGTGCGCCCAAAGTCCATACGATTATGGTGTCTGACCTGAAGATTGCCCGTGATTTCTATGAGGGGTTGCTGGAGCTATCGGTGGCAGAAGTGCCTCTACACTATTACTACAACTATGAGCAGACCATGGGGACGGTGGCGATCGATCCCCTGTATATGGGTTCCTCCTTGGGGCGATCGACTCCCAGCAGCAAATTTACTGGCACCGAAGGTTTATGGTATCAACTCAAAAAAAATACCCAGTTGCACATTGTCACCGGGGCAACCCTCGGCAGTAAAAATCAACAACGCCATGTGTGCTTCGATCGAGAATGTCTGCAACTCCTACTCCTAAGAGTCCAAGCCCGCCGCCTCAAGTACAAAGTCCGCCGGGATAAGCCCCTGAACTTTTTGGTGAAAGATTTGGATGAACGAGTGATAGAAATGGCTGAGGTTGCTAACTAGTGGCTCATGCTCGGCAGATTGCCTTTAATGTTCTGAAATTAATCGGTCGCCAGCACCTATTCACCGATGTTGCCCTCGATCAGCAATTGCGGCAGGGGGAGTTAACTAGTGTCGATCGTCGCCTCGTCACGGAGTTAGTCTATGGTTGTGTCCGTCGCCAGCGCTCCCTAGATTTTATTATTGACCAACTAGCCCAGAAACCCGCCCACAAGCAACCCCCAGACCTCAGGTTAATTCTCCATTTGGGTTTGTATCAACTGCGTTACCTAGAACAAATTCCCGATTCCGCAGCAGTGAATACTACGGTGCAGATGGCAAAGGATCAAGGATTGCAGGGTTTAGCTAGTTTTGTGAATGGTCTATTGCGGCAGTATCTACGGACGGGGGTAGAGTTTCCCCAAGCGCAGACAATCGAAGGTCTAGGGGTTGCTGAAAGTTTTCCCGACTGGATTGTGGAATTATGGCTGGGCAACTACGGAGAAACAGCCACCGCCGAGCTTTGCCACTGGTTTAATCAAGCACCGAGTTTAGATTTAAGAATTAATCCCTTAAAAACCTCGATCGACAAAGTGATCACCGCCTTTGCTGGGGTGGGTATTACCGCTACCCCCATTCCCCATCTGCCCCAAGGACTACGGATTAAAGGTAGCACTGGTAGTATTACCCAACTCCCCGGTTTCACGGCTGGCTGGTGGACAATCCAAGATGCCAGCGCCCAGTTAGTCAGCCATTTTCTTGATCCCCAACCCGGAGAGGTGATTATTGATGCCTGTGCTGCACCGGGGGGAAAGACTACCCACATTGCTGAACTTATGCAAGATCAAGGGACAATCTGGGGGTGCGATCGACCCAAGCGCCTGTCTCAACTCCAGCAAAACTGCGCCCGTCTGCAACTCCAATCTATCCAAATCCAGCCCGGTGATAGTCGAGATTTTCCAGAATTTATAGGTACAGCCGATCGAGTCTTGGTGGATGCTCCCTGCTCTGGCTTAGGGACTTTGCACCGTCACCCGGATATTCGTTGGCGACAAAATCTCGATCGCATTACAAAGCTCAATCAAACCCAACAAGAAATCCTTGCTAGTGCTGCCACTTGGGTACGCCCCGGCGGTGAACTGGTCTATGCCACCTGCACTCTCCATCCCCTCGAAAACCAGCTAGTAATTAAGGATTTTCTTACCCAGCATCCTCAATGGCAGATTGTTGTACCAGCACTGGGATCGATCGCTGCCCCCTTCGCTAACGAGGCGGGTTGGATTGAAATTCTCCCCCATCAGCAAGACATGGATGGCTTTTTTATGGTGAAGTTAAAATCTTGACTAGAATAGCCTTTAGTTTATCCTTGGCTAATTTCCGAGCCGATAGATCTCAATACTTGCAATACTTGATAAAGCTCATTGTCTGGATTAATTAAAGAAAATAGCCGTGAGTTGGCATACTCATTTTGTCGTGTTTTCAAAAACAAAAATTCATTCCCATTGGTGATCATGCCAAAGGTTGGTGTTTCCAAATTGCTCACCATGTAAGCTAGGGCTTGGGGAATTGCTCTAGTGACAGCAAAGTCGCTGCGCTTGGATTCAATAACTAATAACCAAAGCTGATTCTTGACGACCAATACATCAATCCGCCCCCGGATGATCGTTTCTTCTTCCTGCATTGCCAGTTCTACACTTGTTTCTGTTTCGATCCGAAATGGTTTGTGATAAAAACCTGCGAGATCTAACAAGGGTGCTAGGACTACCATCTTCACTGTATTTTCTAGCATGGGTGGGTCTTCCATCAATTCTAGAAAGTTAGCTTTGATGCGATCTAATAAACGTTGCTCTTCTGCATTCAAAACAGCAAAATTATCTAACCATTCCGTAAAAAAATTAGCATCCTCAGCCATGTATAGCCCTAGATTTTGCTTTAATTCTCTTAAGGTTATGTCTTTTGCCGCAATCGATCGAGCCATATTGATTTACCTAGAGCTTACCTAAAGTTGAGAAAGAGTTGAGAATTTTAATTTTTATCGCCGCCCAATTAACCAATAGGTCATCATTTCCCCCCGTCCCTTGACCTCGATCGTCCCCCTTGATTCAAAGAAATATTTATCCTGCAATCTCTTATAAGTTGCCTCGGTGACTTGAATATATCCCGGTTTGCCGTGGGACTCCATTCTTGAAGCAACATTAACCACATCACCCCAGAGATCATAAATAAATTTCTTGATGCCAATCACCCCAGCAATGACGGAGCCTGTATTAATCCCGATGCGAATTTGTAGAGACTCACCAAACACATTATCCATATTCTGCATATAAGCTTGCATATCTAACGCCATGTTGGCGATCGCTTCCGCATGGTCAGGGCGAGAAACTGGCAAACCACCCACCACCATGTAAGCATCCCCAATGGTTTTGATTTTTTCTAGCCCATACTTTTCCGTTAGTTGGTCAAAGGCGGAGAAAATTTGATTCAAACCCGCCACCAGTTGCAAAGGTTCCATTCGGGCTGAGAGACTGGTAAAACCCACAATATCCGCAAACAAAATCGTCGCTTCTTCAAAATGTTCCGCCGGAGATTCGTTGGTTCGCATCAGGCGATCGGCAATTTCGGCAGGCAAAATATTTAACAGTAATTGTTCCGATCTTTCCTTTTCCTTCCGTAGTTCCCCAGTTCTGCGTTCGACTCTAGCCTCTAGTTCTTCATTGGCTAAGTGGAGAGCCTCTACCGAATCTTTCAGTTGTCTGGACATACCATTAAAAGACTGGCTCAAGGTGGCGACTTCAGCGATCGTACTAGTCTCTTCTACCTGTTGATCCAGATTTCCTTGGGCAATAGACCTAGAAGCCTCTGCCAGTCTCAACAAAGGGCGAGCAATCCAATGGCTAGTCCGCATCCCCAACAGAATCGCAATCATTAAAGCAGCGAGGGTGAGCAAAATTGTATTCTTGGTATTAGCATCAATCTGCTCCATAAAATCGGCTTCTGGAACTACCACCACGATCAACCAATTAATTCCCCTGCCGTCATTCAAGGGGGAGATTTGCACAAGTTGTCGCTGCCCATTGAGGTTGTAATCTAACTGCTGCGATCGCTCAATCTGGTCAAAACTGCCAAACTGACGTTGGAGATATTGGGCAGTTTCCCGGACTAGAGGTTCTTCACTCTGGGTAGCGATCACTAACTTAGAATTTTCTCCCTGCCCTGTGGTTAATGGCTCCTTGGTGGAACTAGAGAGCATGGAACCGGAGCGATCAATAATAAACGCCTGTCCGGTTTTGCCGATGGATAAACTCGCCAAAAACTTCCGTAAATCTTCCAACAGCACCACATCCGTCGCACAAACCCCCAGAATATCCCCTTGAGGATTATAAACAGGCTCACTGGCGGTAATTGTGGGTAGCCCACTGGCAAAATCCAAATAAACCTCACTCCAAACTGGTCGCCTTTCATTAACCGCCGCAATATACCAAGGGCGTTTCCGGGGATCGTAGGGACGGAGCTTCTGCAAAACCTGCTGGCGATTACCCCGATTATCCATGGCATAAAAGTAAAAATCTCGGCTCGTTGCCTCATTACTCACGGACATAGCGATCGTGGAGGAACCTTGGTAAAAAAGTCGGTAGGCTCCCAAATACTGTCCCTGAGCATCACCACAGTAGGATGAGTAGATAAAAGGGGAAATTTGTACCTGAGTTAAAAACTGTTTAGCGTTACTAGCATTAACGAGATCAAAGCTACCTTCAGCAAAGGCTGCCCCGTTAAGTCGATTAAAATCATGGGGACTATTGAGATATTTATTGAGTTCACTATCAATCCGGGCGGTGATTTCACTGCGGAGTTGGGTAGAGAGGTCGCTAACGGCTCTTTGTCCACTCCGAAAAGATAGATAGGTTACGGCACCTACTGCTAGAGCAATTTGGAGAACAAACGGCAGCACTAAGGTAGTACGGAGAGGAAACTTGACTGCGGGAGACTTACCAATACCCATGATTTTGTTGAGGTTGTTGATTTTATGAATTATTACGTCCAGAAGTTTTTAAATATCTAGTCATGAATAAAGCAGATTGATATCCGGGCTGCCACAAAAATAGCCTAATTTTTAATAGGAAGCACTATTAATCTCCTAAAATTTACAAATCAATGAAGATGGATATAAATGAGGATTGATATATATTAAACGGGGCAGGGAATAGATTAGAAAATAATTGCTTAAACCTAGGGAAAATAAGCTGTAGCTCTGCTATTTCAATTACATAATATAGTCAAATTATTCCGGTAGCTTTTACTAGAAAAATAGTTACAAAATGTTAATCTAACAACTATTTTTTAAGGTGGTTAGACATTATATTTTCCCTTCATCGCTGCTGTTTTAGTCGCCAGTAGGTCATCATTTCTCTTCGCCCCTTTATAGAAGATAGAATTAAGGCAACTGCCAAAAATATTGAAGGCAAAGTTCAAAATGCTGTTGGGGATTTAATTGGCGATCCAAGGGATCAGGCTGAAGACAAGGCAAAACAAGCAAAAGCAAGTTATGTAGCTAAAGATATAAAAGATCAAGTCAAGAAAACACTTGACTAGGCTCTAAACTACGAGGGAAAAATAATTTTCAGGGGCGGAGATAACTCTGCGCCTTTTTCTTGATCTCATTTTTATCTCATTTTTGCTCTCATCGGCTCTCATCGGCTCTCATCTGAGGAGGGGCGGGAGTTTAATCGATTGGTAGTGATGAATAGTAATGTTCAGGCTCGAAGCAAAGCATTGTAGTGATGCACAAAGTTCCAAACTGCACCAATATGATTCTCTAACTTCTTGGAAAACGATAAGGTCTTTCGTACCAACCTTCCT
>JAAUUE010000223.1 GCA_012031635.1 Coleofasciculaceae cyanobacterium SM2_1_6
CAACGAATCACGCCACCTTAGCCCATGCCACAAAATTAATGCAAGCACAAAGAATAATATGAACAGTATTACAATTCAAAACTTGGATGATGATCTAAACGATCGCTTAGAAAAACGAGCTAAATATTATGGACGTTCCCTCGAAGAAGAGGTTAAAGAAATTCTCCGGGCTGCTTTGACTGCAAATATTGAACAGCCTTTAAATCTTGCCACAGCGATCGAACAGCGTTTTGCCCATCTTGGCAATTTTAAGTTGCCTAATATTCCTAGAGAACCTATGCGAGAACCACCTAATTTTGAAGATATGTATGATCGTACTTGATACCAACGTTGTGTCTGAGCTAATGCACAGGAGAGGCTCATCAATAGTTCGTCAATGGGTGGCAACACAACCAATCACAACTTTTTTCACCACAACTATTACCCAAGCTGAAACTCTCTATGGGATCGCTCTATTACCTTTTGGAAAACGCCAATCCGAACTTAGTCGATCAGCTCAGTTGATGTTTGTCGAAGATTTTGCTGGGCGGATATTGCCTTTTGATGAAACAGCAGCGATCGCCTTTGCTAAAATTGCTGCCGCTAGAAAACGGATGGGCAGACCGATCTCCCAAGCCGATGCTCAAATAGCGAGTATTTGTTATGCTCACCAAGCTACTCTTGCAACTCGAAATGTTGCTGATTTTGCAGGATGTGAAGTAGCAATTATTAACCCTTGGGAATTTAACTTGAGCCAGTAGACATATATCAACTCAAGTTGCTCAGGCTATCATAGACAGAAGAAATGATACAGGTTTCGCCAGAGGCTATAAACGCTACGACTTACTTTTTACCAATCAAATTGGCTCTAGAATTAGTCCAGACGGCTCCGTTATTCCCTTATTTTATGGAGAGGTAAAAATTGATTCAAATAACCAATACCACCCCACTCCTCGTACTCGACCTAGTGAAGAGTAACTGGAATTTTCTAGAAGATAGATGCGATGCAGTCACCACCCTAGGTTTTATTGCTCCTAGGCGATGAAATAGGTAAATGTCATATCTTTGACCCCGCCGTAAACTATCAACTAGTCACCGCAACAACTACGAAGAAGCTAAACTTTGGCTCCTAGAAGATGAGTACGAACCTCTAGAAGGGCAGCGTTTAGAAAATACGATGAATTAGCTTCCCTAGCATAGGCGATCGCATCTATGAGTGAAAGTGTAAATACTCCACCAGTTCCTTATAAATCTAATATGTTGTTACAACGCATCACTATTGATTGGAATATCTGTCATGGCAAGCCCTGTATTCGGGGATTACGTTATCCTGTAGAGCTTGTCCTAGAACTTCTCAGTTCCGGCATGACCACCGAAGAAATCCTTGAAGACTACGAAGACCTAGAGAAAGAAGATATTCTCGCCGCCTTAGCCTATGCAACTAAACTAATTATTGAATAATACTTAACTATCTGTTTGATAAGTGGATTTTGAAATTATTGGCGAGTTATCTAATATTGAAATTATCGCTACGGGTAATGGGATTCGCGATCGAGGGCGTTTACAAAAATATTATGGGAAAGGTAAATGGAGAAAGTTAAAGGGGATTGCTCAAGTCCGGCTGGCAAACGGTATCATACGTTTAGCTGAAGTACATTGGTATGAAGCTCATGGAATTGGCAAAAGAGAGTTCAAATTGAAATTACCATTCTAGATTAGCTATGAATCAGGAATTATTGACCCACTTTGCAGTCTGCCTGAATAACAAAGGGTATGAAGCTGCCCTAGAGGTCGGGAAACTATATCGAGTTATCAATGATGAGCAAGCCCAAGCCAACGGGCTGCTGCGGATTGTTGACGAAAGTGGTGAAGACTATGCTTTCTCCTCAGAGCGCTTTTATCCCGTCCCTCTACCTCAAAATGTAGAAGCAGTTTTGCTGGCGTTAGTTGGAGACACTTAATTTTTTGCTGAAAACTCCTTGTAGGTTAAAATTTCTGTATCTTCAAAACTCCCCAAACTTAATAAATCTCCATCCCCTGTAATCAAGAAATCAGCTTGACTATCTTTAGCTAAAGCCAACAAATAATTATCTTTAGCATCTCTACAAATAGAAACTTCTGAAATTATTTCTACAGATAAACCAATAATACTCAATAATTCCAGCAATTCTTGGACTCTCTCCGCTGGAAAATATTTTTGGAGTTTGGGTCTTTGAGTCACCAGAGTAATTTCTTCTATGATTTGATCACACAAGACAACTTCGATCGACTGATTCACGATTAACTCTTTGAGATTAGCCAACTCTTTCCCAATTAAAAAACTAACCCAAAGATTCGTATCAATAATGACCTTAATGGGCTGTTTTTCTGGCATAAATTTCACTTCTGACTGCTTCCACTTCCTCCGTGATAGCTTCTAAAGAAAGCTCATCAGTTTTGCAGGAATCTAATAGGGCTGTTAATCTAGTATTTAATACTTCCTTTTCTAATTCTTGGCTTAATTGCAATTTTTCTGAGTAGGGCAACTGTTTAACCAAAGCTAAAACCTGCTCAAAATCTAGGGAAAGTTGATAATTAGCGATCGTCATTTTTCGTTATGTAGAGGTTTTATTGATATTTTAACTGAAATTATAGATTTGAAAAGATTGGATTGTGTCAATATTTCCCAGCTAAAATGAAAAGATATTGAGTAGCTATGAGGTTAAAAGAAATGACAGTTCGGCAACCCCGATATAGCAAAGAAGAATTTGCCCGCCGTGGAGATGAAATTTATCAATCTCAGGTAAAGTCGCAAGTCGAAACAGGTAATCACGGCAAAATTGTGGCGATTTGCTAGCGCAACACTACGTGAACGATATCGAGTCCGGGGCTTTTGCAGTCGCTGAAGATATTCCCACCGCCTCCGACCTTCTCCTTGCCAAATATCCCGATGCTCAAACATGGTTTATCCGCATTGGACACCCAGCAGTCTACCATTTGGCGCACGGAGTCTAAAAGAATCACCATAATGCAAGGAGTAGTAAACCATACCTCTAATCGGGATGCAGTTGTTAAGAGGTTACGATTTGCGGATTCAGGCAATTGAAGGGGGTTTCGTGGAAGTTAAAGCACTGAGGTGAAATTGATGCAAATAATTAACCACCAATACATCGTTGACTCTCAAGGGCAGCGGGTGAGTGTAATTTTAGGCATTGAGTATTATCAACAACTTTTGGAATGCTTAGAAGAACTAGAAGATATCTACGCCTTTGATCTTGCTGAAGCATCTCAAGATGAAGTAATTCCCCTAGCACAGGCGATCGCCGAAATCGATCTTGTCACTTAACTCGATCGTCCATCTACGCTCCTTGCTCCCAACTAGGGATGCCTAGAGGCTTAGGAATTAAACTTAAAGATCAGTTAACCAAAATCAACCCTAACCTTAATTTTGATCTCCTATGTTTACCTAAGCTGGTTTGCGCTTGTCTACAGGCGAACCAAATTTTTAGATACTAGGAGTCTACTATGTTTCGTTTTTGCAAATTAGCATTATTGGCAACGGCTATGATCGTTGTCATGCCCATGGAAAGCATCATCGCTACTTCCACAGGCGCACGACCGATCGTGATTGGGCATCGGGGAGCCAGTGGCTATCGTCCCGAACATACTCTAGAAGCCTATACCCTAGCGATCGCCCAAGGCGCAGATTTTATTGAGCCAGACTTAGTACCCACCAAAGATGGGGTCTTAATCGCCCGCCATGAAAATGAAATTTCTGGGACTACCAACGTGGCAGAGCGTCCAGAGTTTGCAGCTCGCAAAGCTACGAAGATGATTGATGGTGCTCCAGTGACGGGTTGGTTTACCGAGGATTTCACCCTTGCGGAAATTAAAACTCTCCGAGCCAAGGAACGCTTAGAATTCCGGGATCAATCCCGCAACGGTTTGTATTTAGTCCCGACCTTGCAAGAAGTTATTGATCTAGCGAAGCAAAAAAGTAGAGAAACTGGGCGGACCATTGGCATTTATCCAGAAACCAAACACCCGACTTACTTTCAATCGATCGGGCTACCCCTAGAAGATAGATTACTCAAGGTCTTAAGTGATAATGGCTACGCTGGAGCCAATGCTCCTGTATTTATTCAGTCCTTTGAAACTGCCAACCTCAAGTACCTCCGCACCAAAACTGACTTACCCCTAGTCCAGTTATTTGATGAAAGTGATGTCCAGCCCTACGATTTTGTGGTTAGTGGCGATCGACGCACCTACGGCGACCTGACTACCCCGGCAGAATTAGCCAAAATTGCTGAGTACGCCAAGGGCATTGGTCCCTACAAGCGGTTAATCATTCCCGTGGATGCCAGTGGCAAACTCCTGCCCCCCACCTCCCTCGTCCGGGATGCCCACCAAGCTGGTCTCCTCCTCCATCCCTACACCTTCCGTAATGAAAGCCGCTACCTCGCCCCAGATTACAACAATAATCCCGAAGCTGAGTATGAGCAGTTCTTTAGATTAGGAGTAGATGGCGTATTTAGTGATTTTCCAGATACTGGGGTCGCCGTCCGCAATCGTCTAGCTCCGGTTTCTGGACAAGCTAGATGATGAAAACCTCTACTCTCTGCTAACATTAAAGTCTTCAATCTGCAACTATGGAAAAACCAGTCATCTGGCAAGTCCCATAGTTGTTGATTTTTCACAGGATTAAAGCAAATTCATCACTTTGTCCCGATGCTTACCAAAGCCCTTACCGTCCCCAAGCCCAAACCCCGGTACGTGGGAGCTACGGGCGGAAATATTGTGATCTTGTTGATGACAAAACTCCTACCGACCCGCATTGTGGATCGGATTTGGTAGGGAGCTTACGGTCTCGATCGACTCAAACCCTAAAATTAAATGCTAAAGTTACATTTCAAATTAGTTTTCAAGTTAATCTTTAAGATAGTTCCTAATTTTTAGCCGAGCTTTTATTTTTGGCGGGACTAGTATATATGCCTCATGCCCTTGTGTTATATAAATAGATTAAGGTAAATAGATTTGCTCCCGCCCCCTTGGCTCCGTGGCAGATCAATGCTTGTTTTGCCTAGACCCTACTTGCAATGTATTGGTAATTCTCGAAAAATATCGCAGATTATTAATGAATAAGTATGATTGATGAATAAGTATAGATATTAGGTACGATCTTCGGAAGTTATGGATTTATTAGAATACCAAGCCAAGGAATTATTTAGAGAACGGGGGATTCCGACTTTGCCTTCCCAACGGATCGATCAACCGTCGGATCTCAAGCATTTGTGTATTCCCTATCCTGTGGTATTGAAATCCCAAGTACGATCGGGGGGCCGGGGCAAAGCCGGGGGAATTAAATTTGTGGCGAACACCATTGATGCGATCGCTGCTGCTAGTAGTATTTTTAACCTAGCAATCATGGGAGAATTTCCCCAAGTATTACTCGCCGAGGCTCAGTACGATACAGAACAGGAGATTTATGTGGCGGTAGTCTTAGATTATCAACTAGGCTTACCCGTATTGCTGGGATCAGCCCAAGGGGGGATTAATATCGAGAAAGTTGTGGAGCAAATGCAACAGGTAATTATTGACCAGCAGTTTTCTCCTTTCTATGCCCGCAGGCTGGCTCTCAAAATGGGCTTATCGGGGGAATTGATCGCCCCGGTGAGTCAGTTGATCGAAAAAATGTATCGATTATTTATTGCCAAGGATTTGGAACTTTTAGAAATTAACCCCTTAGCGGTGAGTTCCTCTGGAGAATTGATGGCCCTGGATGGCAAAATTACAGTAAACAATCAGGCGATCGCCCGGCATCCAGATTTAACAGAACTAGCAGCCATGAATTTGCAGATCAGTGACTGGCGGCTGGGGCTGGAACGTTGGCAGATTCTCAACCTTGAGGGAAATGTGGCAGTGATCAGTAACGATGAAGGACTGGGGCTGGCAACCTTGGATCTGCTCTACCAAGGGAAGGTGAAACCCGCTAGCTATCTGACGATTAATGGGGATGATCCCCAAGCTCTTGCTGAGCATCTGCCCCTGGATTTGGATCAAGTTACCCAATTGCCAAACCTAGAAGTCGTCCTAGTTAATATTGTGGGTGGAGTCGAGTGCGTGGAAGTAGTGCAACAGGTGGTGACTAAATATCTGCAAATTCGTGGGGACACAACAACGGTAGTTAGTGCCGTCGATCGCACCGAAAGACCCACGGCTTCGAGGACTATTCGCGATCGGATCCGCTCAAAACCCACGTCAATTCCCCGATTTCCCCAGTTTGTCCTGCGGTTGGTGAGTCCAGAAGCAGTGACTCTACCTCAAGAAGAAAGTAATTTCCCGGCGGTGTGGGTGGAAGATTTGGCGGCGGCGATCGCCGCAACAATTAATTTTAACAAAAGCAAAAAATAGGGGAGCAAAAAGCAGCAGCCAATGAAATTAACATCTACTGGTAAAGTTTTAGTTCAGGGAACCTCGGAAATTCTGACGGGGAAGCACTTACCCCAGATGCAAGCCTGCGGGACAAAGATTGCGGCGATCGTAATTGTGGGGTTGGGGGGCAGTACTTGGTCGGGTCTTGGCGGTGATGTTCCTATCTTTGATCTGGTGGAGCAAGCCACAGAAGTCATCCCAGAGATAGAAACTGCTTTGATCTTTAATCCAGCCTATGCGGTGTTGGATGCGGCGTTGGAGGCGATCGATGGCGGGATTCGCAGGTTAATTGTGATCACTGGCGGTCTTCCGCCCTTGGATATTGTCCGCCTGTTGAGAAAAGCCAAAGCCACAGGAACGACGGTTCTCGGCCCCGGCAGTAAGGGAATTTTGATTCCCAGTGGGGTGTTGTTAGGCATTCAGGAGCCGCACTTTTTTAGTCCGGGGGGGGTGGCGATCATCAGTTGTTGCAGTAGCCTAGCCGCCGAGGTCGCCCTGGGGTTAACTCAAGCTGGGCTGGGACAATCAGTAAGCATTAATTTGGGTAGTGACACAATTTTAGGTACAGATTTTCATCGGTGTTTAGAATTTCTCAAGGATGATCCCCGGACGGAGGCGATCGTCTTCCTCGATCACGCCAATAGTGGACATAGCAATCTCTGCCTCGACAGTAAACTTTTGGGTAAGTACCTCAATGTGGGTAAACCTTTAGTTGCCTACGTGGCGGGGCATCTTCTTCCCAGAGAAAAACCCATCCCCGAAGTTGGTTCAGTGATCGCTAGTCAGTTTGCCAGCATGGTGACAACTACCAGCAATGCCAAGCTCAAAATTAACGCCCTGAAGAAAGCTAAAATCTCGATCGCCGACTATCCCCACCAAATTCCCAGTCTCATCAAAACAGCCATGGCCGACAAGTTCCTCGCCAAATCTGTTTCTTAGGAAGGATAGCTGGAGAGCCCCGATGGACAACAAAGAAGTTAAATCAAGGTTCATCTAAAATTTCCAGATCTTCTCGCCAAGGGCACAATCTCCTCAAGATTAAGAAATCAAAAGACCTCTTGCGTGAATAAGGAAAAAGCCCCTCATCCCCCAGCCCCTTCTCCCTAGGGAGAAGGGGAGTAAGAGGAAAG
>JAAUUE010000224.1 GCA_012031635.1 Coleofasciculaceae cyanobacterium SM2_1_6
GGGTGCGGAGTTCGTGACTCATGTTGGCAAGGAATTCACTCTTGGCTTGGTTGGCGCTGTCTGCTGCTTGTTTCGCAACCTGCAATTCAGTGGTGCGCTCTGCCACACGGTGTTCGAGTTCGGTATTAGTATTTTCTAGGAAACTAAAGGCGGCTTGGAGCTGATGGCTCATTTCATTGAAAGTCTGCCCTAGGCGATCGAGTTCTTTGATGTTTTCGGGCTGGACTTGTTGGTCGAGATTTCCTCTTGCGATTTCTTGGGAGGCTTGATTGAGGCGATCGATGGGGCTGAGAATCCAGCGAGAGGTATAAATTCCAGAGATGATAGCAATCACCAACGCTAGGAAGCACAGCAAAATTGTGGTGCGAGTATTCTCATTGATCTGCCCCATAAAATCTGCTTCAGGGACAATGACCACAATTAACCAATCCAAGCCATATTTATCTTGAAAAGGGCTAGCTTGGACAAAGTATTTCTTCCCAGCGACAAACAAATCAAAACTTCCTAATTCACTTTTATTTATTTCCTTCAGTCTTTGATTGATGGCAACAACTACACTATCTTTACTTTTATTTACCTCTAGCCACTGGGGTGCTTCTTGGGAATTGCTAGACGGCAAAAGGAGAGATTCTTGCCAAGAATTGGCAATTAAATGTTGATTTGTATCGATGATAAAGGCTCTACTGTTTTTACTAATATTTAAATCAGCGAGGAACTGGTTAATATTTTCGAGATAACGATCAACAGCCACAACTCCCAATAAATTACTATTGCGATCGAAGACTGGCTGACTAGCTGTAATTACTAATCGAGAGGTATTAAAGTCTGGATATACTTCGCTCCATAGAGGCTTTTTTTGAGCCACTGCCTTTTCGTACCAAGGTCTAGTTCTTGGATCGTAGGGTTTGCTGCCAGTCCGGAGGAGGCTACCTCTTTTGCCTTCTCCATCTAACACAGAGAAACTAATTTTTGACCCTGTGCTAGCACCAGCATAGGTAAATTCGATATCACCATTGTCCCCTCTAGCAATACCAATGGTTTCTCCTGTATTTTCTAAGCCCACATATATGCCCGCTTCATCTTTAAAAATATTGGCTTGCTCCCATAAATGAAATGCCGATTCTGCATCGGGGTTTTGTAACTTACCTCTAATTATTTGACTAGTATTAATTTGGGTAATAATATGGGGGGGAGCCATATAGTTCTGCAAATATTGTAAAGTCCGGTTACTAACTTCACTGCGTAGCTGGGCTGATAGATCATTAATAGCTTTTTGCCCATTCTGAATTGTTAGATAACCAGTCAAACCTACAGCCGCAAATATTTGGATGACAAAGGGAGCTACGAGGATTAATCTGAGGGGAATCGATCGACGGCGTTGCACATTATTTATTGTTGCCGCTATAGCTACCTTTTCAGCTTGTTTAGTGATCATTTTCTTTAGATAGATTGAGATATTAAATATTTTGCTTGGTTGCTTTTATCTTTACTAACTAATTTGCTAACTATTGGATAACATAAAAAAGTCTATTTAGCGGTAATCTATCCTACACATCACTAAAAAATCAAAAAAATCTATCTCCAGTAAATTATGGATATAGAGTCTAGGTTTTTCTGCGATTTTATAACAACCAACTCAAGGAAATTATTAACTAATGTAGTTTATCTGGTTTTTCTTTAATGTTTATTTAACCAGCTTACCGACAATTAACTTCCTTAATAATCGACAGTTAAATAATGCTCTCTAAGTTTGGGCTAATTAGTCAATAAATTCCACAGTAAATTCCACAGTAAAGCCGACAAATTGAATAAAAATAGAAGCTAGAAGATAAACCCCACAAAAAAAACTGGGAAGATAAATACTATCTCCCCAGAGCTATGACGATATTATTTCATTGTTTTCTGTTTGTCTCGATCGCCCTACGCCGCCTTGAGGACTTCCCCTAGGGGTTTCCAAGAAAACTCTCGATCGCCCCCCATTTCCACCACGATTTTGAGCTTCGGCATTTGCTTTGCTAAGGAAACTAGATATTCAATTTCTTGGCTAGAAAAAACCATCCCTTCAATAATCCAGAGGACTAAACCCTTAGATTTGGGGGGGAGATTTTCCATTTGATAGTTGACGATCGGCGGAATAAAATAGGTCCGAATATCCTTCTTGCCTAGGTGGGATGGGCGCACCCCATGAACTCCGGTAAGAAAAGATTCTAGGTCTCCCAAGCCCCTCGCCGTCACCGTCAAAGACTGATAACCCTTGACCCGCATCCGCCGTTGAAATCTACCTTCGTGACCACCTTCTAGGGGAGCATAAACCCCCAAAGCCCCCAAGGTTTCTAGATCTTTGACAAAACCACTGCCATTGACCAAAACCTTGAGGAAATTACTGCCGCTGTTGAGAATTGTCATACGTGCCAATGACCTAAATTAAGAAGAAAAATTTATACCAGTCTAGGGATTAGCCCCTTACAGAGTCAATAGGTTTCCCAGTTTTATCTGCAACTCGTTCAACGATGTATTCGTAAATTTCCCGGAAGCGGGGGAGCGATCGCATCTCCAGTCGTGAACCATCCCTCAATAGAACCACAATATCTCCCCAAGCCCCAAACCCTCTGGGCATCTTATTCACCTTCACAATTTCTGAGTAGATAATATCTGTGCGGTCTTGACCTTTCCAGCCTCCGGTAATAGAAATTCGCCGACTGGTGATCTTAAACCGTAGCCACAAAGCCCGGACGATCGAGCCGATAGTCAAGGGCAAACAAATAATTGTCAACCCCAGCAAAATATTAATCATCAAATCTCCCCGATGGGGAGCACCCTCAAAAAAAACATCTTCCTTAATACCCATGGATTACCTCTGTAAATTAAGCCTGTAAATTAACTTTTTGATTGTCTTGCTAAAAATTAACTCTCTCAATAACCTAAGCCTAAATGACCTGAGTCTAAATTACCTGAGCTTGAGTTAATAACTGCCTTAATTCTCTCAAAAAATCTTCATAATTGCACCCCACTGCCCTAGGTTTGACCACAATTACTAAACGAAAGCCCGGGACTATCTGCGGCAGGAGGTTTTGGTAGATAGCAAGAATTTGTCGCTTGAGGCGATTCCGAACCACGGCTTTTTTGCTTACCTTTTGACTAATGGAAACCCCAATCTTGGTAGGCAGGAGAATTTCTTCAGTAGGTTTTTCTCTAGATTTTTCGCCAAGGCTATCTAGAGATTTAGCTATGGGTGAGGCTGGTAAATTTGGGAGGTGTCGATTTTGAGGCTTATCTGGGGATTTATCCGGGAATTTATTGGGAGATTTATCTTGATATTTATTTTTAGGAGAAAATTGCTTGAGCTTAAACAGGGTAAAAAAATTACCAGAGTAACGTTTTCCCTGTTGATAAGCTACTTGAAAATCTCGCCAGTGTCTAAGTCGGTGTACTTTCGCTAGAGCCACAATCAATGGAGAAAATTATTTGCCTAAACAGCCAGACGATACCGTCCTTTCTGCCGTCTTGCTCTGATTACTCTTCTGCCATTAGCAGTTTTCATTCTTGCCCGAAAACCGGAGGTTCTCTTTTGTTTGCGGCTGGTACCGCCCAATGTACGCTGAGTCATAGGTTAAGGTTTATGATTACAATTGAATACTTTAAAATATACAGACAAAAACTGACAGTCCTTAATTATAGCAGCAAAGCTTCCATTATTCAGTTACCAAAAAATTCTTAAAAGTCAATATTTTCGTAGAGCAAGGAGAGGGAGAAGTTAAGATCGATACTGGGGATTTGAATTAGAGGATCATTTGTAGCAAAATCGGTATCCTCGATTGCAACGGATAAATATTCCCAAGTTAGATTGTTAACTAGACCGCTATGGCGTTGATAAATTTCAATTCTGGGACGATCGGAGGTGACGAGAATATAGGTTTGGAGAGTTTCCATCAGCATATAGTTTTGCTGCTTAATACCTCGATCGCGGGCTTCAGTGGTCGGTGATAGGACTTCAATAATAATAGTGGGATATTGCAGAAAGTCACGGGCAAAACGATCTCGATCGTCACAAGTGATAACAAGATCCGGATAGTAGTATTTCCCAGAGTTTGTCATTACTTTGGCATCACTAATAGCGACTTTACATCCTTTCCCTCGGAGGTGGGGAATTAGCAGCGCAGCAAAATTGGCTGAGATTTGACTGTGAGGAATAGTTCCCCCGGTCATAGCAATAATTCTTCCGTTTTCATATTCGTGTTTAATATCTTGAGTAGTTTCCCAAGCAAGGTATTCTAGGGGAGACATGGGAGGTGATTGGAGCGCAGCAACCATAATTTTCGTCCTATTTCTATAAAATTCTTATCGGAAATTCTTATTAGATCATTCTAGATCGCTAAAAGTGAAGATAAAGCTAAGGATTGTATTACTCCAGTATAACTACCACAGTTCCTAGGCTAGAATGGAAAGTCTCGACTGGAAATTAGCCCTGTGGAAATAACATTTTTAGGTACAAGTTCGGGAGTTCCCACTAGATCTCGCAATGTCTCAAGTATTGCCCTCCGTTTGCCCCAACGGGCAGAGGTGTGGTTGCTGGATTGTGGCGAAGGAACCCAACATCAACTGCTGAGAAGTGACTTGAAAATTAGTCAACTCCGGCGGATTTTTGTGACTCACCTCCACGGCGATCATATTTTTGGGTTAATGGGACTTTTGGCAAGTTGTGGGATGGCGGGAAATGCGGAGGCGATCGGACATCTATGGTCCTGAAGGACTGGCTCCCTACCTCCAAGCCTGTACCAAATATTCCTACACCCGCCTGAATTACCCAATTAAAGTCCATACCGTCCAGCCGGGAATAGTCTATGAAGATGCCGAATTTATCGTCACCTGTGGTAGCCTCAAGCACCGAGTCCCCGCCTATGGTTATCGATTTACAGAAAAAGACCGCCCCGGTAAGTTTGATCTTGCCCAAGCCCAAGCCCTAGGCATTCCCTCTGGTCCTATCTATGGCAAGCTGAAGCGGGGGGAAACCGTTACCCTCGAAGACGGGCGGAAAATTAACGGGACAGAACTATGTGCGCCCCCGGAGTTGGGCAGGAAAGTCGTTTACTGCACAGATACTGTCTATTGTGATGGGGCAGTGGAACTAGCGCAGGAGGCAGATTTACTGATCCATGAGGCGACCTTTGCCCACGCCGATGCTCAGATGGCGTTCGATCGCCTCCATTCCACCTCTACCATGGCTGCCCAAGTAGCCCAAGGTGCGGGGGTAAAGGAATTAATCATGACCCACTTCAGTCCCCGCTATGCTCCCGGAAACCCAATTATCCTAGATGACTTATTACAGGAAGCAAGAGCCATATTTCCGAACACAAGACTTGCCTACGATTTCTACACCCACGCAGTCCCTAGAAGACGAGAACCAGACTCAGCGAAAAATAACCCAGAATTAAACCCAGAATTAAACCCAGAATTAAACCCAGAATCAAGCCAAGCACCCAATAAAAAAATCACTAGAAAGCGCAAGCCAAAATTAGATTCAAAATCAGACCTAAAATTAGATAAAGAGGAGCTAAATGTTACATAGACACTATAGCAGTCCTAAATGATTTTACCCACCTGCGGCGGGTAAAATCATTTACCAGAAACAATCTAATCTAACAAATGATTTAGGATTGCCATATGATTATGAATTTTTATTAATGATTCGTATTATTAATCGCCAAAGGAATTAATTATTTCCCTTGGAGACTGTGGCTATAATGGCTATCACTAAGGGAAACTTACTATATCTGGTATTTCCTGCTCAACCTTGATCCCCGGCTTGTGGGCAAACACGACATTTCTCAAAATTTGGGGCTTCATTACCTAACTATTCATTCTTTCATTTTTATTCATCCCCCTCGATCGCTCCCCAGCTATTCATCCCTATTCATCCCTATTCATCCCTAACTAGGTTCAGGAGACTTCCCCATGATTGACTTTTTAATTATTTTATTATTAATTATTGCCGGAGCAGGAATTGGCTACGATAGCGTCAAGCTATTACCCAGTAATGTTTTGTTGCAAGTGACAAATGTGGAAGCTCTCCGGTTGGTAATGGCGGTGTTTGCCGGGATTATCGGCGGGGCGATCGGCTTAGTCGTCCAAACCAGTTATCGGCGCTTGGAAACAAAAATTCGGAGTATGCCCGTTGATATGTTATTGACTCGCTCCGTGGGGTTAATTCTAGGCTTATTACTGGCGAACTTAATGATTGCCCCAGTTTTCCTATTACCAATTCCGGGGGATTTTAGCTTTATTAAACCCCTAGTGGCAGTGTTGGGCAGCGTCATGTTTTCCTTCACTGGCGTTAATCTTGCAGATACCCACGGTAAAACCTTGCTGCGCTTAATCAACCCCAATAGCGTGGAAGCAATGCTCGTAGCCGAAGGAACCCTGAAGCCCGCTGCCACCAAGGTTTTAGATACTAGTTGCATCATTGATGGTCGGATTGAAGAATTGATGAACACGGGCTTTATCGAAGGTCAGATTCTGGTCTTACAGTTTGTGCTTCAAGAGCTACAACAGTTAGCGGATGCGGCTAATGACCAAAAAAGAATGCGGGGGCGGAGGGGGCTAGATATTCTCAACCGAATGCAGGAAGCCTACCCAGACAGAATCCTGATTCACTCTGCTGACTATGACGATATCCCTACCGTAGATACCAAGCTGGTGAAGTTTACCCAAGAGATCAATGGGACTCTCGTTACCAATGATTACAACCTCAGTAAAGTTGCCAATGTCCAAAAAGTTCCTGTCCTCAATGTTAATGATTTGGCTCAATCCCTTCGCCCTATCTATCTGCCCGGCGATTTAATCGACCTGAAAATTCTCAAGCAAGGCAAGGAACCCGCCCAAGGGATTGGTTATTTGGAAGATGGCACGATGGTAGTCGTAGAAGAAGGGAGAAAATATCTAGGTGGAGGCGATCTCCGGGTAGTGGTGACATCGGCGCTGCAAACTGCCGCCGGAAGAATGATCTTTGCTCGTCCCCAAACCTCAGTGATGGCGGGATGATATCGCCATAGCCTGAAATCATCTGAAATTAGTCGATTAAAATTATAGCGAAGTCAGAGTTGCTTAGGGCAGGCAAGGGGCTTAAGCCCCTTGTTCATCAAGTTATAGTCGTTGCCATAAAAGTTAGGACGAATTTGGCTACTTCGACAACGCTCAGCATAAATTCGACTTCTCTCAGCCAACGTATCTGGTCTTGTCCTAATTAATCTGTCTAGCACTATATCGATCGATTTGTTGATCTTGATCACCGGATTTGACCCCGAAATTAGAGAAGATCTAAGAATATAGCAAAGACCGAGATGGTGAAGAAAGTTTAAGTTGCGAAACCCCCTGCGCTGCGGGGGTTTCGCAACTCTTATTTTGTCCTAGCTATGTCTTTCTTTTGTATATACAAAAAACTCGATCGACTCTTCAAGAAAATCTGGCTATCAATTC
>JAAUUE010000225.1 GCA_012031635.1 Coleofasciculaceae cyanobacterium SM2_1_6
ATGAGCCACCAAGCTAATTAATTGGCAAAGTAATCATAAATTCAGTCCCCTGACCCAATTTTGAGTTGACAGTAATGGTTCCCTGATGCTTTTCTTCAACAATTTGCTTGGCGATCGCTAATCCTAAACCAGTACCTTTACCTACCTCTTTGGTTGTAAATAGATGCTCAAAGACTTTGTTTTTCACTTCTTCACTCATGCCCTTGCCATTGTCCCTAATTGAAATTTGCATATGGCGATCGACCATAGTAGTTGTAATGGTAATTTTGTTAGGATTAGCTTCGATTTCCTTAAAACTTTTCCCCTGATTAGACTCATCGAGGGCATCAATGGCATTGGCTAGAATATTCATAAATACTTGATTTATCTGTCCGGGGAAGCATTCAATTTCTGGTAGGTTGCCATAATTTGTAGTAACTTCAATTGCCGGGCGCAGATCATTTGCTTTGAGTCGATGTTTAAGAATTAAGATCGTGCTATCAATCCCTTCGTAGAGATAAAATGGCACTTTATGATCTCGATCGGTCCGGGAGAAAGTCCGGAGACTAGTACTAATATTTTTTAGTCTGTCACACGCCATCGCCATCGAATCAATTACTTTTGGTAAATCTTCGAGGCTATATTCCAAGTCAATTTCTGACTCATGCTCAATAATTTCTGCACTCTTCTGGGGAAAATTTTCTTGATAGAGTTTTAAATGTTCGAGAATATCATCAAGGGTGGGCTTAGCTTGCTGGAGACTGGCAGCAATAAATCCAAGGGGATTATTCATTTCGTGGGCAACCCCAGCGACTAAATTACCCAAGGCGGACATTTTTTCACTTTGGACAATTTGTAGTTGTGATTGTTCAAGTTGTTGAGCATAATTTTGAGATTGTTGATAGAGTCGAGCATTTTCTAGGGAGATGGCTGCTTGAGTACCAAGGAAGTTGATGATAGTAAGGCGATCGCGGGTGAACACTCCAGAAGTCGATCGGTTTCTCAGGTAAAGAATTCCTACTAATTTCCCTTGATTAAGTATCGGTAAACCCAGCAAACTCTTGGGTCGGCATTGGGAGAGATAGTCATCGATCACAGGCAGATCGGTTTCTAGGTTATCGACCAGCACCATAGACTGAGTACGTTTAACGTACTGAATCAGTTTAACTGGGAGGTAGGGATGCTCATCTAGGGGTTCTGAGTAGAGAGTTGTCCCCTCAGTAGTAGCGATGGCTCTGACCAACCAAGTTTCCTGCTGGGGAAGAAATAAAACGCACTTATCAGCACCAGAGTTTTGGAGAATTATTTCGGTGAATTGGATGAGGAGTTGATCAAGGTTAATGGTACTAGAGAGGACTTGGGCGGCTTGGAGGATGGTGGCAAAGTCCATAACATGGGAAATGCTGGAAATTGAGGAGGCTGAAGAAGATGGCGTGGAGGAATGAACAGAGCAGTTAGTCAGGGTTTCGAGGATGCTAAAACTTGGTTGGGATGGTTGGAGAATGGGCTGGAGGAGTTGGGGATAGAGGGTTTCTAGGTTATAAACTTTGGCTTTTGCTCCCCAGCGAGCGTAGCAGTAGTAGGCTTCTTGCATGTAACCAGCAGCAACTTTTTCTTTGCCCCAATTCAGATAAAACTTGGCGGCGAGTTCGTTGGCAAGGGCTTCTTCATAAATATATTCATTTACCTGAGCTTGATGAATAGCTTGATCGTAAAGTTCAATAGCTAGATTTACTTGTTTATTGAGCCGGGCTTTTTCTGCTTGGATCAGAAGGCATTTATGGAAAATATTTTCAGGACAAGCCTTTACCCAAAGCTGCAATTTTTCTTCTAAGTCAATAATTGACTGAAGATGATGTTGGCGTTCGGAATCTTCAGAAGTAGTTTCTGCCAAGCCTAAATGCATCAATGCCACATAAAATACACTAGAAGGAACTTTTGCATGGGATGGAATCGTATTTTCAATAATACTCAACTGATGAATTAAGTCAGAGTAAGTATTTTTCTGATCAAATAAGTATGCGTGGCGAATTTTAACAGAATATAGCCAAGCTAAATGATAAGGAGCATTCTTGTACTTTTGTAAGTACTGAGTCTCGCTAAAACTTTCATCATCAAAGGTAAATAGTGTTTTTGTTAAGCCTAGAAGATGTCGAATTGGTTGAATTACTCCAACTATTAAGGCATCAAGGTTATCTAAACTTTTTACATGACGAAGAAAATCCGCATAATTTTGAGCGACTTTATATAAATCATCTAGATTTTTTCCGTAGGTTAAGCGATCAGAACTACTCTGTATCATCATGAAGCTAACTGTTAGCCAATTTCCAGCTTCCATACCATATCTATAGGCATTTTCAAAATAAGGTTCTGCCGCTCGAATTGGACGACTCCAGCTATGTACATCAGCGGCAAATATAAAGTTTGTCATTCCCCGCACATCAGCATTATCAAACTGCTCACAAAGCTGTATTGCCATTTCTCCAAAGCGATGGGCTGTAGTAAAATCCTTTAGGATACTATTAGCAATCAAACTGTAGCAACTATAGCCAAAGGGAGACATTTCGCCATTGCCAAACTGTAAAGATAAGGTAGTTATTTTTGCTACTGCTAATAATGCTAGGGTTGGTTGACCATCCAGCCATGCCGCATAGAAAAGAATTTGTAATATCCGCAGCATTTCTGCAATATTAGCATTGTCCATTTGAGGAAGTTCTAATATAGATTCAATGGTTTGCTGCTCTAAAAATCTCTGAACCTTTGCTATTTCTGCGTCTAAATTGGATTGAATTGTTTCTGATTTTACAGGGACTTCCCAGCCCAAGAGTTGTAAGCTTTGACGCTGAATGGCGATCGCTTCACTATTCCTGCCCTGAAGCTGATACTGAGTCATCTGGATACGATAAATTGTTGCTTGGTCAATGGGGGTTTGAGCATGGAAAACTGCTACGCTATATAAGTTTTCGGCTCGATCAAAGTCACCAAAAAGATAAGCCGCTTCCGAACCGTGGCGATGCAAATCATATATAAGAGTATAGTTTTCATGCCAAGTATTCTCAGACAATAAGGAAATACCAATAGCGCAATAATCTCGAGCTAATTGGTAAGCCGCTGATAGTTTAGCCTTTTGCCCAGCTTCTAGGTTTAGCTGAGCTAGTTCTTGTTTCTCTTCCGTGGTTGAGATTGCATCCCGCCCCATATTTAACTGGCTAACTAAGTCAAAAATGTGTTCCTGCTTTTCCTCCGGGGGCAAATTTTGTAACAATAATTGCCCAATTTTAAGATGGATATACTGCTTGTGATTATCAGGAATCAAGGAATAGGCAGCTTGTTGAACCCGATCGTGCAAGAAATGATAGGGAACATCAACTGATTGAGGCAAAGTTAATATCTCAGCACCATCTTGAAAAAATCGATACACCTGATTCAACGGCAAAATCAACTCTTCCTGCAATGCCTCCCACAATGCCACCGACACCTCAACCTCCGTTTGCTCAGATATGATCGCCAGAGTCGCCAAATCAAACTCCGCCCCAATACACGCCGCTAACTTCAACACATTTTGAGTAGGAGGAGACAACTTCTGTAACTGTAGAGCCATAAACTCCACCACATCCTCTGGCAAAGTTAAGGTCAAAATTGCCGTCCTATCCCAAAGCCAATATCTTTCTTGGCGATCGAATCGAATCAACTTCTCCTCATAAAGGGACTTCAACAACTGCGTACTAAAAAATGGATTCCCCTTCGCCGTAGTCATCACCAACTCTGTCAAAGGCATCGCTAAATCTGTCGAACAACTCAACGTATCCGCTACCAGTTGATTAATCGACTTCCGAGACAAAGGGCTTAAATTGATGCGATTAATCTGCACTTCTAACTTCTGGAGTTCCCCCAAGGTCAACATAAATGGATGCACAGGACTAACTTCATTATCCCGATAAGCCCCAAGGAACAAGAGATACTTCGTCTCCTGATCCCCCAGCAGCAACTGCATCAAGTTCAACGAAGCTGAATCTGCCCACTGTAAATCATCAATGAACAAAACCACAGGATGGTCTTGGGTGGTAAAAACTCGAAAAAACTTCTGAAACAACAAATTAAACCGATTTTGCGCCGCCATCCCCGATAATTCTGCCGCCGGAGGTTGGGAACCCAGAATCAATACCAACTCCGGAATTACCTCAATCATCACCTGAGCATTATCTCCCAACGCCCCCTGAATCTTCATTTTCCAAGTCTCCAACTGAGCATCGGATTCTGAGAGTAACTGCCCTATCAAATCTCGAAAAGCCTGCACAAAGGCACTAAAAGGAATATTTCTTTGGAACTGATCGAATTTTCCCTTAATGAAATAACCCCGCTGTTTGACGATCGGCTTATGCACCTCATTCACCACTGCCGTTTTGCCAATCCCCGAAAACCCAGCAACCAGCATCAATTCTGTACTACCCTGACTAACCCGCTCAAAGGCATCAAGTAATGTTTCTACTTCTGCCTGCCGTCCGTAAAGTTTATCAGGAATAATGAAGCGATCGCTCTCATCCCGTTCGCCGATGACAAACTCCTGCATCTCCCCAGTTTCTTGGAGTTGTGTTAGACATTTTTCCAAATCAAACTTTAATCCCAAGGCACTTTGATACCTATCTTCAGCATTTTTTGCCATGAGCTTCATCACAATTGCTGATAAAACTAGGGGGATTTCTGGATTGATTTCATAGATTAGAGGGGCAAGTTTGGCGATGTGAGCATGGATCAACTCCATGGGATCATTGGCGAGAAATGGTAATTCTCCTGTGAGTAATTCATAAAATGTGATCCCCAAAGAATAAAAATCTGTCCGGTAGTCAATTCCCCGATTCATCCGCCCCGTTTGCTCTGGAGAAATATAGGCAAGGGTTCCTTCTAGAGCATTAGCATTTTTAATTTCTTGAGTTTCTCTTGGCAACAGGGAAGCAATACTGAAGTCAATTAATTTAATTTGTTTAGTTTCTGGATTGATGAGAATATTGGCTGGTTTAATATCTTTATGAATAATTCGCTCCTGATACAGAATGTCTAGAGCATCACAGAGAGCGATCGCTACTGCCAAAAATTCCTGTAGAGATTGTTTCCTAATCCTAACTCCTGTTTGGCTGCACTCAAGCTCTGCCCATTCCTTGAGGGAAATTCCCCCAAAATCTTCCATTACTAGGGCATAGCCATTTTGGTAAGGCTCCAGACTATAAGTTTGAATAATTAAGGGCGAGTTGATATTTTTGGCGATCGTGTACTGATTCCGAAACTGCACCAATTCGCTAAAGGTAGGATATTCATTTCTCAAAAGTTTAATAACTACAGGCAACTGGTCGTAGGTACGAATAGCTCGATATACTGAAGTCCGACTTCCTAAATAAACTGCTTCAATAATTTGATAGCCAATGATTTGTCCTAGGGGTAGGTGATTATTGTTTTGGTTAGATTTATCCATTTCTATAGTCTCAGAAAAAATAATAGGTAAAAAATTAACTTGTTGTTGCTATGGTGATCCTCAATCATGTTCTAAATTAGATTGTTTCTGGTAGGTTATTCCCACCGTCGGTGACGGGTAAAATCATTTAGAACTGCTATAGATTGCTTCTGACAAGTTATTCCCACCGTCGGCGGCGGGTAAAATTATTTAGAACTGCTATAGTTACAACAAATTTTTATTTCTGCTCTCAGTATATAGTCGAGTTCTAGAGAAATGCTATGTTTTTCTGCGATGAACTACTTAGTGATAAACAATCTCAACTACATATTTTTCTTAACAAACTATCAATCAAACTGTTAGCATCCTCTAGGCTTTTTCTACATATTTATACTGACAAATCATGACTGAAACTATCAGCATCCTAGACTTTTTCTAGGGTTTTTCTAGGGTTTTTCTAGGGTTTTTCTAGGGTTTTTCTCGATCGAGACGGAACAAAAACACCATCAAAGCCACAACCCCAATCTGTACTGCCAGATTTGGTAAAGCGGCAGTAACATCTCGTTGGGCAGCAATTTGGGTCATGAAAATTACCCCCCCTAAAACTCCAGAAATACCAAAAGCTACGTAAACAAATTTACGTAAAGGGCGATAGGGAGATTTGGATTCTGCTTGCAAACGGGCATACAGTTCTGGGTCTAGACGTTGTTTGGGAGAAGGCATGGTGACTCGCTAAAAAGTTGGCGCATAACAAATAATCTTCCTCTAGAATATCTTCTTTAGGAATTTTTGATTGTTGCAGCCTCAAAATCCGCTATAATATTTACTCAGTTCATACAGTTTGCCGATGTAGCTCAGGGGTAGAGTAATCGATTCGTAATCGATCGGTCGTGAGTTCAAATCTCATCATCGGCTTAATTATTACCTAATCATCCTTAATTATCGTTTTTATAGGATTCGATAAACTTGATGGCTTTGGCTACCGATTCTGGTAAGAACACCACGAGGGAATCGGGAGTAGCTTGGCTGAGGGCTTTTTGGATTGCCTCCGTTTCCTTGAGAATAGTTTCGTAGGAAATGCTGGGCTTCGCTTCCTCAATCCCTTGACAGATCAACCGGGCTACCTCTCCCGGTGCCCGTCCCCGCCGATCCTCATCTTCCTTGACAATGATCTGATCAAACATCTGCGCCGAAAGAGTCCCCAAATTAATTAAATCCTCATCCCGGCGATCGCCAGGTCCACCGACCACTCCAATTTTTGCTCCCTGCCAGTTGCGGATAAAACCACCGAGGGCTTCGTAGCTAGCCGAATTATGGGCATAGTCAATTAGGACGCTGTGATCTTTGATTTCAAACAAATTCATCCGTCCGGGAGTCTGCTCCACGGAGGCTTTGAAGGTCATTAACCCCAGACGAATCGTGTCTATCTCCACCCCCTGCACGTAGGCGGCAAGGGTCGCTGCTAGGGCATTGGCAATCTGGAACGGCGCCATTCCTTTCATGGTAACAGGGACATCCTTGGCAACTGCCACCTTAATTTCACTTATGCCTTTACGGAGGATCAATAACCCATCTCGATAAAAAGCTGCAATGCCGCCGCTTTCGGTATGAGTGGCAACTAGGGGAGAATCGGGCTGCATGGAGAAGTAGGCTACCTTGCCCCGGACTCGCTCTGCCATGGCAGCAACGAGAGGATCATCAGCATTGAGGACAGCATAGCCATCAGTATCTACAGCTTCAGCAACCACACTCTTCAGGTGCGCCATCTGCTCGATCGAGTCAATATCCCCAATTCCCAAGTGATCCGCCGCCACATTCAAGACTACCCCGACATCACAGGTACTAAAGGACAAGCCCGCCCGGAGGATCCCCCCCCCGCGCCGTTTCTAGCACCGCTACCTGCACCGTAGGATCCCGCAAAATAACTTGGGCGCTCTGGGGGGCCGGTATTGTCTCCTGCTTCTACGAGGTGATCGTCAATATAAATT
>JAAUUE010000226.1 GCA_012031635.1 Coleofasciculaceae cyanobacterium SM2_1_6
CCTCCCGGGGCTATGTAGAAGAAGTCACTGATGAGGGAGAAACCTTTGCCGTGCGAGTCAAAGTCGGCAAAAAGACAGTATCTATCCCGTATTTCGCAGCAAATATTTAATCTCTGCTTCGGGAGTAATTGATGTGCTGCCCCAGATTGAAGATATGCAAAATCTCTACGACTACGCTGGGTATACCCTGCATGTTTGCATGATTTGTGATGGTTTTGATATGTGGGATCAAAAGGCAGTGCTGATTGCGGGGACAGAATCTCAAATTAATGCTGCCTTTGTGCTCAATTGGTTTACACCCTACATTTCGGTGCTGACCCACGGCTTGTGTACCGTAGGAGACGAAATGAGGCAAAAGCTCGCTGACTACGGCTATCCTCTCTACGAATCGCCCATCGATCGACTCCTAGGGGAAGATCATAAACTTAGTGGTTTCTTGCTCAAGGATGGGACACAGGTAGAGGCAACCACAGGGCTAATTAACATGGGTTCCATTTACCACAATCACTACCTCAAAGGCATTGAAGGACTGGAGTGGGATGGCGAAAACCTCGTGACTAATGACATGGCTCAAACAAGCCACAGCCGCATTTTTGCTCTGGGAGATTTGAAGAAAGGAGTTAACCAAGTCTCGATCGCTGTTGCCGATGGGACTTTAGCAGCTACCCAAATCTGGCGTAATATCCGCCGAGCCAGCCCCCCCCGCAAATGGGAAGAAAATATTTCCCCAAAAAACTTAGAGAATGCTGTAAAAATACTCAAGCTCCAGCCCTTGCTAGTTAAAATCAGTGAGCCGGGGTTATCGACTCCGGGTCGAGGTAGAGTAGCTTTGAGAGCTAATTAGGCATAAAGCTAATTAGGCATAAATGTATGGGAGAGGCTGCCGGGGTTGGGCAAAAGCTCCCAGAAACGGATAACATAGATAGAACACAGATTCGACAGATACGATAGATACGATAGATACGATTTATTTTTTTGTACCCATTAGTCCCAAGTCTTGACAAACAGGAGAAAAATCCCAGTATGCAACTTACCGTAAATTCCCTACCAGATTTCCAGAGCGAAACCTACAAAGATGCCTACAGTCGTATTAATGCGATCGTCATCGAAGGGGAACAGGAAGCCTACGATAATTACATCCAACTAGCGGCTATGCTTCCGCAACAAAAGGATGAACTAATCAAGCTTTCTAAGATGGAAAACCGTCACATGAAAGGCTTTCAAGCCTGTGGTAAGAATCTGGCTGTAACCCCAGATATGGAATTCGCCAAAGATTTTTTTGGTCGCCTCCACAGCAATTTCCAAGCCGCCGCCGCCGCCGATAAAATTGTCACTTGTCTTTTGATTCAGTCTTTGATTATTGAATGTTTTGCGATCGCCGCCTACAACATTTATATTCCTGTTGCCGATGATTTTGCCCGCAAGATCACCGAAGGCGTAGTTAAAGATGAGTACATGCACCTCAACTTTGGGGAAGAATGGCTCAAGGCAAACTTTGATGAATCCAAGGCAGAACTAGAAGAAGCAAATCGTCAAAACCTGCCCATCGTCTGGAAAATGTTGAATGAAGTGGAAAGGATGCTAAGGTTCTCGCCATGGAAAAGGAAGCCCTTGTGGAAGATTTTATGATCGCCTACGGTGAAGCCCTGAGTAATATTGGTTTCAACAACCGAGAACTAATGCGGATGTCTGCCCACGGGTTGGCAGCAGCGTAGACTCCAGTCAGGACTAGCTGTAATTTTGGTTAATCGCCTTGCTCCTAGTCCTAAATAATTTCACCCGCCTGCGGCGGGTGGAATAACCTACCAGAAGCAATCTAATTCAGAAAATGATGTAGGATCGCTATAGTCCTGATCATTGCTGCAATCTAAATAATATAATCTGGCTCGATCGATAGTTATTAAATCAGCAATTATTAATAGTTATTGATGGATTTTTTAAATTAACACCGATAAAGTCTAAATCCCTCTTTAATTTTCAAGGAGGGTTTTTTAATCTTAATTTTTTAATTCTAAATTTTTAATTCTAAATTTTTAATTCTAAATTGTGTACTGTTCATTGCAATTTGCAATTTTTATTACTAGCGGATGCCGATCGCCCTGCTAGTCTAATCTTGTCTCTACCCTATGTTATTAAAGAACCTATGTCATCAGATTCTTCTATCCATCAAGACTCCCACAGCTCGACATCACCAAACCCGCCATCCCCTCATGCCCTCAAGCTCAAAGATTTAATGCACAAGCAGGGAATTACTAGCCTGAAATCCCTAGCTAAAGCTACCAATATTTCTTTGCCAAAAATTCAACAACTGCGCCAAGGCAATGTCCAGAAATTCCGCCTCGAAGACTTAATAAATTTAAGCCAAGTTCTCCAGATTCCCCTAGCAGAGTTATTGGCTAACTTGGGGATGCCGCTAGACAACAAGAATTGGGATCGACTAGAACCAGATTTACAGTCTCAAGAAATCGAAACCCTCCGCCGGGAATATTCTTTGATCACTTATCAAATGCGGGAAATGCGATCGCAGCTCCTCCAAGAATTTCAGCAAAATAGTTTAAGAACTCTCGAAACTTGGCTTTTGCAATGGCAGAAAATTGCTGACCATGCCCGCACACATCCAGAATTTGCGGCGGTAAAAATCTTACCTTTTATCCGTCCTGTAGAAAAATTAATTGAAAGTTGGGGTGTGGAAGCGATCGCCCCCCTAGGGCAAGAAATTCCCTACGATCCCCAGTGGCACAATCTCCAAGCAGGCTTCGCCATCCCCGGAACCTTAATCAAAGTAATTAGTCCGGGCTATCGCTATCAAGGTAAACTTTTACATCGGGCAGAAGTTGCCTTGCCCCAAGAAAAGACTATCAATTAGAAATTATCAGCTAGCAATTCTCAAATTAGGAACCCTATAACTGGCAGTCCTCAACCAGAAAAACCACAACTTTATAAAACTATGTGGATCACCTTAAAAACAACCAGCAGCCTGTGGGAAGCAGAACTAATGCAAAAGATTCTAGAGGCAAACGACATTGAGAGTCGAGTGATTGGGCTGGGGGTGGAGTCGTATTTTGGCACAGGCACCCCGGCGGCACTACAGGTACGCTCGATCGACCAGTGGACAGCCCTCCTCCTCCTTAGTCCCAGAGAAGAACAGCTAACTGATGAAGACTCCGAAACTTAAATAGAGCTAAAACAGAAATTATCTGTAGAATAGGCTTTGCCCACAGTTCCCTACTACAGGAGATAAAATCAAATCTTCTAGACAACTCCATTTTATCTAAACCCTAACTTTACAACTCAGCAGGCTCCGGCTCCCATTCTTCCCCATATTTTGCCTTCAACCCTTGCCAACTCTCCACCTGCCCCGGTTCGTATTCCCCCGGTTTCCCCCATTGCAGAAAAGCACTTAAAATGTTTTCCCCTTGCTCGTCTACAAACCGGATCGCATAGGTAGTAAAACTGCCCCGCTTCGCCTCCCCCGTTTCAAACCGCACCTGCTTAACTTTGTCCATATTCAGGTGAAACTCGAAATTTTCATTGTGCATATTGGCGTATTTCCCTTTCCCCGGCAGTTCTGCATAAAACAACTTCTCTAATTTACCCTTCGCCTCGAGGACCGCCCCACCATTAGTAACAATCAAACGGAGGGTAGACAAAGGTTCACAAGCAGTCAAAAATTCTTTCAGAGTAGTCATAGAGGTTCCCACGATTTAGATATGTTTGATTTTAGGTTGATTTTATGAATATTAGGTAAGTCTAGTTAAGTCTAATTAAGTTTAAGAAAATTTAAGCGGGTTAGTCGGGAATCTGAAATAGTTTGATTGTGGATATTAAGGGGGGTGGACTATTGTCGTCAGTTTAACTTGAGGGGAATATCTTTGGGAGTGTAGGAGATTTTGTCATACAAAAAGAATAATTTAGAGGAGGAGGCTATAGAGCATTGGCAATATAGAAAATTTAAGTAACAACAACCTATCAATTGGAGGCATTATATCTAACTCTAGGTCAAGATATAGAAACTTAAATTAAAAATAGTCGTCTAAAACTCAAGGTCTTCGTTGGCGCAGCCTTCCCTTTGGGAAATTGCCAAAACCTGAGATTGGATTTGAGATTGATTATGATGGAAAGGCAGCCTAACTTAATTTATCTTCGCCTCCTTAAGTTTTGCCCCTGATCTCCTGTTATCCCCCCAAAGAACCTGAGATAGTTAATCAGAAACCATATTTATTGCCTCATTTTATTACCTCAACTTTCTTAGAGTATATTTCCGGCGCAGACAAAAATTATAAGCAAAACCTCAGCAAATCTCAGCAAACCTCCACTACCAGAGATGACCATGTTCCCCGATTACCAAGAACTCCCACCATTTCCATTATTCCGAGCCGCCCAACTTTTTCGGCTTTCTCAGAAACTCCTGACCCTAATCTCTGTAGTGCCGATGGTGTGGATAGTGGATGGCTCGATGTCTTCTGCTCAATCCACCCAACCTCCAAGAACCCAACCCATAGTCCCAGAAACAAATGGCCCCGGCACAAATGTCAACGTTGGTGGGGGTGGTAGTCGCTTTGATATTACTGGGGGAACCCTATCAGGGAATGGGGCAAATCTCTTCCACAGTTTTCAGCAATTTAACTTAGGGAATGGGCAGACTGCTAATTTCATTGCTACTCCCCAGATTCAAAATATTTTGTCTCGGGTGACAGGGAATCAGCCCTCAGTGATCAATGGATTACTCCAAGTAACTGGAAGTAACGCCAACTTATTTTTGATTAATCCCGCCGGAATTGTTTTTGGTAATAATGCCAGATTAAATGTCTCTGGGGATTTTACAGCAACGACAGCCACTGGAATTGGTTTTGGCAATAACAACTGGTTTTATAGTTCAGGAAACAATAACTACGCTACGCTCAATGGCAATCCAGAGAGTTTTTTATTTAGTCTGACCCAGCCGGGGGCGGTGATTAATGCCGGAAATATGAGCTTAAATCCGGGGCAGGATTTGGCTCTGGTGGGGGGGGCGGTATTAAACACAGGGAATTTGGCAAGTAGTGGCGGCAATATTACCCTCATGGCAGTACCGGGAACTAGCTTAGTCCGACTCTCCCAAGCTGGATACCTCCTCAGCCTTGACATCGATACCAGAAGATTGGGCTTTGCTCAAGAACAGATTACACCCCTGTCTCTGCCGCAGTTGCTAACCGGGACTACGGAGGTGACAGGATTAAGAGCCAGTAATCTTCAAGGGTTGGGAATTGGTTTAGAAATTCCGCTTCTTGGTGGTTTTGCCATCGCTTCTGGGGGGGATGGATGTGTCGGGGTTTGTGGGGGGAACTGTGCAGGTGTTGGGCGATCGCACCTTCGTGATTAATGGGGGCATCAATGCTTCTGGGATTAACGGCGGTGGGAATGTTCTGATCGGTGGTAATTTCCAAGGCGGGGGTGGTACTCCCACGGCTTCCCAGACCTATGTCGATCGACAATCTTGGATCAATGCTGATAGTCTGCTCACGGGGAATGGTGGTGAAATCATTATCTGGTCAAATCAAGGGACGGTTTTTGCGGGCAGGATCTCCGCAAGGGGCGCAAGTCAAGCCACGACCACTCCTACTTCCGTAGCTAATGGCGGATTTGTAGCAGTATCTAGCCGGGAATCCCTAGTGTATCGGGGACGGGTCGATGTCCGGGCTGCCTACGGTGCTTTGGGGACAATCATGCTTGCCTCTGAAAATATACGAATTGGGGCAGGGGAGCCATCAGAGACTCTAGATGATTTATTGACCGGGCTTAATTTAACAGAACTACTAGGAGATAAATTACCGGAACGTTATCGGAATTTATTCACGATTTCCCAAGCAAACCTAGAGCCAGAAAGTTTCCTCGGCAATATTTTATTCCAAGCCACCAATGATATTACCCTCGAACCCCTGAGAAATAGTGCCCTAGATTTCCGGGGGGGGATCACCAGAACTATGAATTTCCTTGCTGATGCAGATAATAGTGGACAGGGTTCTTTCCTGATGCAGGGAGACGATACGATCTATACCGGAGGAGCCGATCTAAGCATCCAAGGAGCAGGGATTAATCTCTATGGTCTTGACACTACCTATGCTCCGGCAAATATCTCTGAGGGCTTGACTTTCTCCACGACTAATAATCTGCCTATCTTGCCTAATCGAGGGGTAAATGAGGGAGACAGTGGCAATCTTAACCTTTTGGCGATTGGGGAGATCAATGTCCGGGATGAGATTAATACTCGTAGTTCGATCGGGGCTGGCGGTCGGGTAAATTTGCAGGGAAATCTGGTGAATGTGGGGGGAAGTATTGATACTAGTTCCATTACCGGAAATGGCGGGGCGATCGACCTCAACAGCCAGTTAAACCTCAATACCTCCAGCCTCAACAGTAGTTCCCAGTCAGGTAATGCTGGAGCGATTAGCCTCAATAGTAGCCGGGGGGGGATTAATAGTAGTTCTATCCAAGCTAATTCCCAATCAGGGAATGGGGCAGTGGTGGATTTGGCAGCATTAGGGAATCTGAATCTTGGGAGAATTAATACTAATAGCAGTGGGGGTAGTGGGGGAAATGTGGTTCTTTCTAGTCAGCAGTCAGGAATTACCATGGGTAACATTAACACTAGCTCGCTAGATAGTCATGGGGGGACGATCGATCTAGGCGCAGCCGGAACAATAACTACAGGCAGTTTAGATACCAGTAGCAGCCTCGGCAATGGCGGCAATGTTACCCTAAGTAGTTCCCAAGCAGGGCTGAATTTGGGGGCAATTAATACGAGCAGTAGTGATGGGAATGGCGGAGTTGTGAGCTTATCGGCAAGGGGTAATCTGCTTTTGTCGGGGATTAACACCAGCAGTAGCGATGGCAGTGGCGGGAATATTCTCGGCAGTAGTCTAGAGGGTTTTATTGGGAATAATAACGACCTAGATGCGAGGGGACAACTAAGCGGCTGGATCACCCTGAGGGGAGCCTTGGGCATTTATAGTGTGGGGGGCAGTGATTTTAGCAACTCAGCTTTTAACTTGGCGGATTTTGATAGCCTATCGGGGGCTGGCACCGGAATTTTTAGTGGCAGAGGCGGCGGGATTAGCCTGACAAGCAGTAACGGTGCGATCGTAGCAGAACGGCTGAGTACCAATCATTTCACTTCGGCTTCCCTCAGTAACCAGAATGGGGCAAATATCCAAGTCAATGCACCGGGGAATATCCTGCTCCGCTCGATCGACAGTCAAGGCAGCAGCGATCCTCTTAGCGGCGGCATAGGGGGAAATATCAGCGTTCGTACCAATGGCAATATTAGAGTTACCAATACTTTTCGGGATAATGTCGGCAATGAGGCCAGTAGTTTCTAGTGCTGGGGTTTAGGAGGCGGCAGAATTACCTTCGTTACGGG
>JAAUUE010000227.1 GCA_012031635.1 Coleofasciculaceae cyanobacterium SM2_1_6
AACTGGTGCTGATTTAAGCCAGTGCTAATTTAAGACATGCTAATTTAAGCCGTACTGATTTAACTGGTGTTGATTTAAGCCATGCTAGTGTCGAGAGAGCTAGATTTTAGTGGCATTGATTATGGTAATATAATCTTAAAATATCTAAAACAAGACTTAATTAAAAGGGGGGCAATATTTGAAGATTCTCCCGGCGATCGCTTTAGTAATTCCTCCAGTTCTCCTCAATCAAAATAATCTGTTTCCGCAAATAGACTTATAGATTATTACTAAAACATTTGAGCTATTTTCTTGAGAACACAAAGCACATCATAGAGTTCATTTGCCCTGCGGCTATACAACGAAAAATCATTAGAAAATTGATATTCAGCAATCTCACCTTTGAGGGCTTTGACAAAAATTGAAAAACTACCATTGCTAATAAACCCATAGGTAGGTTGAGAAAAATTGGGGCTATTGAACATATAGGTTAGGGCTTGTGCCAGCCCAGCTTCGACACTAAAAGACTTCCCCTTTGATTCAATCACCAGTACCCAAAGACTTTGCTGAATCACCAGCGTATCAATTCTGCCCCTGTAGATAACTTCCTCCTCATCTTCGATTTCTACAGATTCAATTTGTACTGGATATTCCGACTCGATCGCAAAAGGTGGATCATAAAATCCTGCCATTTCTAGCAAAGGAGTTATGGCAATTTGATTAACTATTCCTTCCCCAATATGCCCACGATGGCGATGATAAAAGTAGCGTTCTTTGATGCGATCGCAATGTTCTTTTTCTGATGCACTCAAATCCGGTAAATCTTCGTACCATTCCGGGAAGAAGCGATCGCTATTAGTCTGCTGGGCTGAAAATGTAGCTTCCACTTCTAGCAAACTATTAACGTATTTAGAAATTGCTAAGGTAGTTGTCATATTCTAAGTTGCCTAATTATTATCATCAGGAATAGGCTCTCCTCGTTCTTGTAAAACTTCTATATGTAAAGCGATCGCCTCTTGGATATTACTTAATGCTTCCTCCCTAGTTTCGCCTTGGCTAATACAACCAGTTAAGCTAGGCACTTCCACAATAAAGTAACCATCTTCATCACGGTAGAGAAGAACTTGTCTTTTTAGTAAGTCTGAATCAGCTACTACAGTCATAGGTTTAAGTTGGAGAATTTTGAAAATAATATTTAATTGTGTTTTATCTGGCTAATTCTATGCTTTACCCCAAACAACTCTTGAGGTACTGACCAGTGTACGATCGAGCATTTCTTGCCACCTCTTCTGGTGTGCCTTGGGCAATAATTTGTCCGCCCCGGTTGCCGCCTTCAGGACCCAAATCAATGACCCAATCACTACAGCGAATCACATCTAGATTATGTTCAATCACAATCATGGAGTTGCCCTTATCTACTAATCTTTGCAACACGTTTAATAACTGATGCACATCATAGAAAGATAAGCCCGTAGTTGGTTCATCGATGAGATACAAGGTTTTGCCCGTGGCTCGGCGAGAAAGCTCCGTGGCTAATTTTACCCGTTGGGCTTCTCCCCCGGAAAGAGTCGGGGCGGTTTGTCCTAGTTGCAGATAGCCTAAGCCCACATCCACAAGGGTTTGCAGTTTCAAGGCAGCCTTGGGAATATTCCGAAAGAAATCGGCGGCTTCTTCGGCAGTCATGCTCAACACTTCGGCGATCGACTTGCCTTTATACTTCACCTGCAAAGTTTCCCGGTTATACCTTGCCCCTTTACACACCTCACACTGGACGTAGACATTAGGCAAGAAATTCATTTCAATCACGTTCACACCTTGCCCACTACACGCCTCACAGCGCCCGCCCTTGACATTAAAAGAAAACTGCCCCGGCTTATAGCCCCTTGCCTTGGCTTCCACAGTTTCCGAAAACACATCCCGGATGGCATCAAAAACCCCCGTATAGGTGGCGGGGTTCGATCGAGGAGTGCGCCCGATGGGAGATTGATCAATCACAATTACTTTATCCAGACTTTGTAAACCTTTTACTGCCCCCAAATCTTTGGGAAATGGCACAGTTTTGGTAAAGTGGTGCTGGAGAGCTGGATAGAGTAGCTCGTTAATCAGGGTCGATTTTCCAGAGCCGGAAACCCCAGTAATACATACCAATTTGCCTAGGGGTAGTTCCACACTCAAATCCCGGAGATTGTTTCGTTGACAGTTGAGGAGGTGAATAGATTTACCATTCCTGACCGACGATCGCTAGGCGTGACAATGGATCGCCGCCCGGAAAGGTACGCCCCTGTGAGAGAATCCTCCGCCGCCAGAATTTCCGCAATGCCGCCCTGAGCCACGATCGATCCCCCGTGAATCCCCGCCCCAATGCCAATATCCACCACATGATCAGCCGCCCGGATGGTTTCCTCATCGTGTTCCACCACAATTAGAGTATTACCCAGATCCCGGAGTTTCGTCAGGGTTTGCAAGAGTTTGCTATTATCCCGTTGGTGCAGACCAATGCTGGGTTCATCGAGGACGTAGAGGACTCCCGTTAAACCAGAACCAATCTGGGTCGCTAACCGGATGCGTTGGGCTTCGCCGCCAGAAAGAGTCATGGAGGAGCGATCGAGGGTGAGGTAATCTAAACCGACATCTAGCAAAAATTGTAATCTAGCTTTGATTTCCTTGAGGACTAAATGCCCGATCTGGGCTTGACGATCGCTCAATTTTAGCTGCTGAATGCGATCGAGAGCCTCACTGATGGAAGCGCCAGTTAAATCTGTAATCCGAGATTGTCCCAAACGCACTGCCAAGGCTTCCGGCTTCAGGCGCTGCCCATGACAGACTTCACAGGGTTGATCGATGAGATACTGTTCTAATTTTTGTTTCTGGAGATCCGTGCCACTGTCGTACTGCCCTTGGAGCATGGTCATCACTCCCTTGTAGGTACGCAACTGCACCCCCGCACTACCCCGATAGCGAGAATCTAGTTCCACTGGGATTTTTTCGGGGGAACCGTAGAGAATAATCTGCTGTTGCTCAGGGGTTAATTGTTGCCAAGGTTTTTGAATTTCAAAATCGTAGACCTGAGAGAGACTGTAGAGCAGGGAGAGGTAGTAGGAACTATCCTTATCCGACCAAGGGGCGATCGCACTGTAGGTAGGCTGAGCAGGATCCGGGATCACCAATTCTGGGGAAAAAGTCCGCAAGCTCCCCAAACCATGGCAATTGGGACAGGCTCCGTAGGGAGAATTAAAGGAAAACAACCGGGGCGAAAGTTCATCCATCACTGCCCCATGCTCATGACAGGCAAACTTCTCCGAAAACACCAACTCCTTCGGCACCGCCGCCTCTTCCTCTACATACCCAGATTCCCTATCTTCCCTTACCTCCTCTGCCTCCTTTACCTCCTCTACCTTCTTTACCTCCTTTACCTCCTGCACAAGACTAATCACCGCAATCCCCTCACTCCGTTTCAAGCAGGTATTCAGAGAATCAACTAACCGAGCTTGAAGGTCTGGCTTTTTGACTAGGCGATCGATCACCACCTCGATATTATGGGCGTGGTTTTTGGCTAGTTCAATATTGTCATCTAAGTTCCGCACTTCGCCATTGATCCGCACCCGGACAAAGCCCTCGGCCGCAAGGCTAGAAAGTAATTTTTGGTGGGTTCCCTTCTTGCCTCGAATCACGGGAGCGAGGACTTGAAACTTGGTGCCGTCGGGCAGCGCCATGATCTGGTCACACATTTCATCAATGGTCTGGGGGGCAATGTTGCGATCGCACACTGGACAATGGGGAACGCCAGCCCTGCCAAAAAGTAAACGCAGGTAATCATAGATTTCCGTCACCGTGCCTACGGTCGATCGAGGATTGTGGGACGTAGATTTTTGGTCAATAGAAATAGCGGGGCTGAGTCCCTCGATCGCATCCACATCGGGCTTATCTAACTGCCCCAAAAATTGCCGAGCATAGGCACTGAGGGATTCCACATACCGCCGTTGTCCCTCCGCAAAAATGGTATCAAAAGCCAAGGAAGACTTTCCTGATCCTGAAACTCCGGTAAAGACAATCAATCGATCGCGGGGCAACTCTAGGTCGATATTTTTCAGATTATGCTGCCGAGCGCCACGAATAATAATAGTGTCTTTCATAAAATCAGGGGGTACTAATAAATTTTTTCTCTAACTCAATTCTTCTGGGTCTAACCCCAATTCTCGTAGCTTTTGGGCAAGGCGATCGGCTCGTTGCTTTTCCATGTCAGCCCTTTGCTTTTCCTGTTCGGCTCGTTGCTTTTCCTGTTCAGCTCGTTGCTTTTCCATGTCAGCCCGTTGCCTTTCCTGTTCAGTCTCTTCCTGTGGAGTAGGTAATCTCCGTCCCGACTCGTCATACCAGTAAAGCCAATTCCTGACCTGATGGTTGTAAAGACCTCGTTCTCGACCCAAGGCTAAACCGATCTCTGGCATCCAGACTTGATCTCCCGGCAATAGTTCGTACTCTCCATCCACAAGGCGATAAATTTCAAAGATTTGATGTCCCCGCCGGGCTTTGGGTTTAATTAGGAAAACTGCATAGTAAAGCACTCCCATCTGAGCATAGATATCTCGTTTCTGTTCGTATTCACCACCGTAGGTTTTCGATACAGTTTCTATAGCAAGGATGGGGACTACATAATTTTCTTCCCAGAGGACATAGCTTGAGCGTCCCTCATCATCACCACCCTTGGAGCGATTAACCCCCAAGCTCAAGAAGCCATCAGGCACTACCGCAGGTTTCTGGGGATGGTAATAAATACCCATATCTACGCCAAAAAACCAATCAGTCCGACTTTTCCAAGCAGAGGAGAGGATCAATTGAAGCAAATTGGGGATTAAGTTCTGAAATTCATTATCCACAGGTTTTCCATCGGAGTAGGGCAGTTCTTCTGCGCTGGGCAGGTAGGTAGTTGTAGCATCATAGCGAGTAATCATAGCCATCCCTATATTTTTGATTTGCTAAGAATCCAAATTAATAATCATCAAACCATCCCCTATATCTCCCCTTACCTTCTTTACCTCCCTGTACCTTCTTTACCTCCCTGTACCTCCTTCTCCTTCCTACCGATAATTAGTAAACTGCAAAGCCACAGGCAAGTCTTCCTGCTTTAATCTCTGGATCACCGTCTGCAACTCATCCTTATCTTTGGCTGAAACTCGCACCGTGTCCCCTTGGATGGAGGCTTGGATTTTTTTAAATTCATCTCGAATTAACTTACTAATCTGTTTGGCAACTTCTTGGCTAATCCCCTTGACCAGTTTCACTTCCTGCCGGACTCGATTGCCCCCAGCAGGTTCAATCTTGCCGTAGTCAAAGATTTTTAGAGACAGGCTCCTTTTCGCTGCCTTGGTTTGCATGATCATGTGGACAGCATCTAGGGTCATTTCACTGTCGGAGTTGATGGTGATCACCTCTTCCCCGAGTTCTAGGGTGGTTTTGGTATCCTTGAGGTCGTAGCGGGATTGAATTTCTCGGTTAGTCTGGTCGATCGCATTTACCAGTTCTTGGCGATCGAAGTCACTCACAATATCAAAAGAATAGGTAGCTGCCATAATATATCAATTTAATTTCTTAGCTGAGATTTTTTTAATTTACTGTTTAGTTTCCTAGCTTAGTTCTTAACGTTCTAACCTTTAATCTTAATTCATTTTTTCGGATATTTTGCACCCCGGCTAGTTGCCTACTAGTTCCCTAATATTTCGGGATTCTCTAACTAAACAAAACTGCTCTACCTTTGCAGCTTGTTTAAATTTTGACAAGATTGCTACAAAAAATACTAGACAAATCCCCTAGATATAGCATTCCTAAATGATTTCACCCGCCTGCGGCGGGTGAAATCACCTACCAGAAGCAATCTAATTTAGAAAATGATTTAGGATCTCTATAGATTAAATGTTTTATATTAAACACACTGCCCTGTGACTGATCAACTAAAGTATGGGTAATCATGGGTCATTACAACTAATCATAGTTTTGGGAGAGGTAACTATGCTCGATCGCCTGTTTAGCATTTTATTAATTGGCTTAACTAGTCTACTTGGTCTGGTTGGGAGCTTTTGGGGTTTCACTCCTCCCGCTCAAGCTGCTGGATGTACCCTGACGGCGATCGTTTGGGAAGGTTATACCGATGCTTCCTTTACCGAGAAGTTCACAGAAGCCACGGGTTGCACCATTAAAGCTACCTACGCAGGTTCTAGTGATGAAATGTTTGCCAAATTTAGAACTGGCGGCGGCAGAAACTACGACCTGATTTCGGCTTCTGGGGATATTACCGAGCGTCTTTACAAAGCTGGCTTAGTCCTGCCCCTTGATTCTAGTAAATTGACCAATTACAATGCAGTGTTTCCCTCTTTCCAGAATGGGAAATGGAATAGTTTTGATGGCAAGCCCTACGGAGCTACCTTTGCTTGGGGGCCAAATGTGCTGCTCTACAACACCAAGGAAGTTAAACCTAGTCCTCAGGATTGGAATATTTTATTTAACCCCAAGTATGCCGGAAAAATTACCCTGCCGGATAACCCGATTACGATCGCCGATGTCGCCCTCTGGCTGGGTTTCTCTGATCCCTACGATCTCAGCGATGAGCAACTGCAACAGGTAAAAGCTAAACTCCTGCAACTCCGTCCCCAAGTCCGTAAATTCTGGACAACGGGCGGTGAATTGGCAAATCTGTTCCAATCTGGAGAGGTGGTTTTAGCCCATGCTTGGCCCCTGACTTATACTCAACTCAAGGAAGCCGGATTCCCCATTGCTTCGGCAATTCCTAAGGGCAAACTCACGGGCTGGACAGATTCTTGGATGATTTCTAAAAACTCGGCAAATATTGATGCTGCCTACAAGTGGATTGATTTTATCCTCAGTGGGGAAGGGCAGAAAGGGGTGATGGAGGTCACGGGTTATTCTGGGGCGACAAGTTTGGGAGTGGAAGCGATCGGGGCGGTGAAAGCTAAGGAATTATTTATGGATGACCTCTCTCTGCACCAAGAAATTAATATGTGGCAGAGTGTGAAAAACTACGATCGATGGGTGGAAGTTTGGAATGAAATTCGCAGCTAAGGGATCCCCCCTGCCCCCCTTCAAAAGGGGGGGAATATTTTTAGAATAGTTGTGGTTATGACCTCTACAAAAAAACAATCTTGGGGAATGTATGCTACGGTTTTGCCGCCGGTGATTTGGATGGGGTTGCTATATTTTTTGCCGATCGCCATCCTTGTTCCTATAGTTTCTGGCGGCTAGAGGGCTTTGAAATTGTGCGGGAATTTAGTCTAGCTAACTTTCAGGCGATCGCACCAATAGCTCCTATCAAAGTGTAATTCTCAGAACCCTCGCCACCGCTCTAGGGGTGACAATTATAGACATAATGATTGCCTTGCCTGTGGGCT
>JAAUUE010000228.1 GCA_012031635.1 Coleofasciculaceae cyanobacterium SM2_1_6
CCCTCTGCGGCATCACTGGCATTTTTGGCAAGAACATTAATATTTTCAAAAAATTCATCACTGGTATAAAGATTAGAGACCTTGAGAGTTCCTTGGAGGAGTTGATTAAAACTAACTCCCAGCTTACCCTCTAGATTACTGCCGTCACAAATAATCACTTGCCTATTACAGTCGGAAGCTAGGGGGTTGGCTTGAAGAGTGGCTGTGTCTAGTTCGGTCTTGGGGACGATCGCTACGGAAGTTTCGCCGATTAATCCCGATTGGTTAACTTCGATGGCTGAGTCGATGCTAATTACTAGGTCTGCTCGATCGATCTCGATTTTCACAACCACACCATTACTGCTGGTGGTAATCTCCGAAATGCGACCCACGGTTACTCCCCGATAAACCACTGGCGAGCCAAGCTTCATGCCATTGGCATCATCAAACTTTGTCGTAAAGCTATAGCCTCGATTCCCTAGTTTTACCCCACTCAGCCACAGGATTGTCCCACCGAAGATGCCCACAGCTATTAGAGCTAGTAGCCCCACGGAGCCTTCTCGAATTGCGCGCGATCGCATAACTTCCTCCTCAATTACTGTTCTTGACTAATGTCATGAACCTCTATCCTAGACTACTAAATTATTACCCCGAATCCCTATTCTCAACTTATCCTTGAAATAGTCTTTTGGTATATGAACACAGATTGATGATTTTTTTGTAGAGCTAATCCTAGGGCAATCTCAGCAATATCAAATCATTATATATGCTCTTGAATTAGATTTAACTTGACCCCCGATCGAGGGAGAATCGCAGACCGCCTCAATTCATAGACTAAGTAATGGATTATAATAGCAATCCTAAATCATTTTCTAGATTAGATTGCTGCTGGTAGATAACTCCACCCGCCTGCGGCGGGTAAAATCATTTAGGAATGCTATAGATAGTTGTTAATTTGAGATTTTAACTGAGTTTTAATCAAGAGAAACCTCTGCTAAGATTAGCTCTGGTCTGGTTTCTGCTCCCCAAGGACACAGGAAATTAGTTATCTTAATTTGTATAGAGTTTTTATAGATTTTCTCCAAAATTTTTATTCCTTCCCCTCGGTTAATTTTCCCTACTAAATTTTTATTATTTCTCCTTAAACCTATGACTGTTCCCCCATTCCTAACTGGCAACCAAATTCGGCACAAATTCCTCGACTTCTACGCTCAACGGGGGCATGAGATTCTGCCTAGTGCGTCCCTTGTTCCCGAAGATCCAACAGTGTTGTTAACCATTGCTGGAATGTTGCAGTTTAAGCCGATTTTCTTGGGGCAACGCCGGGCAGAATTTCTCAGAGCAACTACAGCCCAAAAGTGTATCCGCACCAATGATATTGAGAATGTGGGACGCACCGCCCGCCATCATACTTTTTTTGAGATGTTAGGGAATTTTAGCTTTGGGGATTATTTCAAGGAAAAAGCGATCGCCTACGCCTGGGAACTGTCCACTCAGGTTTATGGATTACCCCCAGAAAGACTGGTAGTCAGCGTGTTTCGGGAAGATGACGAAGCCTTTGCCATCTGGCGAGATCAAATTGGCATTCCGGCGCACCGGATTCAGCGCATGGATGAGGCAGATAACTTTTGGGTCTCTGGAGTAACAGGTCCCTGTGGTCCTTGCTCAGAAATTTATTACGATTTTCATCCAGAGTTGGGCGATGCACACATTGATTTAGAGGATGATACTCGGTTTATTGAGTTCTACAATCTCGTCTTCATGCAATATAACCGGGATGCGGATGGTCATCTCACGCCCCTCGAAAAGCAAAACATCGATACTGGCATGGGTTTGGAGCGGATGGCGCAGATTTTGCAACGGGTTCCCAATAATTACGAAACAGATTTAATTTTCCCCATCATTGCCAAAGCTGCCGACCTTGCCCACATCGACTACAGCGAAGCTTCAGAGAGTGCAAAAGTTTCTTTGAAGGTGATCGGGGATCATGTGCGATCGGTGGTGCAGATGATTGCCGACGGGATTACGGCAGCAAATGTGGGGCGGGGTTATATTCTCCGCCGGTTAATTCGGCGGTGGTACGCCACGGCAGGTTACTAGGGATCACTACGGCTTTTATTACCCAAGTTGCCGAGACGGCGATCGCCCTTGGAGAAGATGCCTATCCCCAAATTCGGGAACGGGAGCAGGTGGTAAAAAATGAGTTGGCACGGGAAGAAGCCAGATTTCTAGAAACCTTGGAGCGAGGAGAAAAGTTACTCACAGAAATTATTGCCAAATCCAAGCAGGTCATCTCTGGGGTTGATGCGTTTATTCTCTACGATACCTACGGTTTTCCCCTAGAGTTGACCCAAGAAATTGCTGAAGAGCAGGGATTAACGGTGGATACAGAAGGCTTTGCCGTGGAAATGGAGAAGCAAAGGGAGCGATCGCAGTCTGCCCACGAGGTGATTGACCTCACCGCCCACCAATCCCTAGAACAAATGGGGATCACCGCCACGGAGTTTCTGGGTTATACGGATCTGGGTAGTCCGGCGGTGGTACAGACAATTTTGTTAGCCGGAGAGCCAGTATCTACGGCAACCGTAGGAGAACAGGTACAAATTATCCTGAATCGCACTCCCTTCTACGGAGAATCTGGGGGACAGATTGGCGATCGAGGGGCTTTGATCCCTAACCAAAATTCGGGGCAGGAAACTCCGGGAGCAACTCTCTTTGTGCGGATTACGAACGTCCAAAAACAAGCCGGAGTATTTATCCATCTGGGGGTGGTGGAACGGGGAACCCTCGAAATCGGCAAGGAAGTGATGGCGGTGGTCGATCGAGCCTGTCGGCGGCGTTCCATGGCTAACCACACAGCCACCCATTTATTACAAGCTGCCCTGCGGAAAATTGTGGATCCCGGCATTTCCCAAGCGGGTTCATTGGTGGATTTCGATCGCCTCCGGTTTGATTTTAATCTGCCTAGATCCGTAACAACTGAGGAGTTACAAACCATTGAAGACTTGGTAAATACATGGATTAGTGAAGCCCATCCCGCCCAAGTGGAAGTGATGCCCCTTGATGCTGCCAAGGCGAAGGGAGCGATCGCCATGTTTGGGGAAAAGTACGGAGCCGAAGTCCGGGTGGTAGATTATCCGGGAGTTTCCATGGAACTTTGTGGCGGCACGCATGTGGGAAATACGGCGGAAATTGGGGTCTTTAAGATCATTGGGGAAACAGGGATTGCCGCAGGGATCCGGCGGATCGAAGCGGTAGCAGGGGCGGCAGTGCTGGATTATCTGCAAGTGCGGGAGCAAGTAGTCCGGGAGTTGGGCGATCGCTTCAAGGCAAAACCAGAGGAGTTACCCCAACGGGTCAGCAATCTCCAAACAGAATTAAAGACCGCCCAGAAGCAACTGGAAACCCTGAAACAGGAAATGGCTATTCTCCAATCCGATCAACTTCTACAGCAGGTGGAATCGATCGACGGTCTCTCGATCCTAGTTGCCCAAATGGGAGACACCGATGCCGAATCCCTGAAAGCTGCGGCGACTCGCCTTTTGCAAAAGCTGGGTCAAGGGGCGGTGGTACTTGCCTCTATCCCGGAACCAGACAAAATCAACTTTGTCGCTGCCCTCAGCCCAGAGCTAAATCAAAAGGGTATCCAAGCCGGAAAACTCGTGGGAGAAATTGCCAAACTCTGCGGTGGTGGTGGTGGTGGTCGCCCTAACTTAGCTCAAGCTGGCGGTAAGGATGTGAGCAAATTGCCAGAGGCGTTGGCTTTAGCGAAGGAAAGATTAGGTGAAGGAGGTAAAGGAGGTAAGGGGAGGTAAAGGAGGTAAAGGAATTTGGGAGTTATTGCTAGGTAGAAAGATGGTGATGGTAATTTGTATTTAGCTGTGGAGACATTTTATCTTGATGGTGAATTATCCTGCGATCGCCAATAGTCCCAATATCTCCCCAAAACATACCCTAAAAACTTAACTCACGACCTTTTTCCTTTTCCTTCTTCCTTTTTCCTTCTCTACCTACCCTTACCTCCCTGTACCTCCCTGTACCTCCTTTACCTCCTCCTCTGATAGTGGTTGCTCCATAATTTCCAGACCAAAGCAGTTACTGGCAGCTTGGGTAAGGGTGGTAATAATGATTTCTGGCTTAATCTCAACCTTTGGGGGATTGGGGGCGGGGGCGGAAAAAATTTCCGTGAATAGAGCTTGATTGATATTCAGGAGCATGGAGCCGTGCTGGAGAATGCCATGACCCCGATGGAGTTGGGCGCTGCCGATAAATTTCTCGCCATTAGTAGTAATCAGGTCTGCTGCCGTGGCTGTCCCAAAACAACTGGGATTGTGAATATAGCCCCTGCCTGCACTGCCAAAAGTTAACTCTCGATCCAGCGATCGCCACCCCTGCACCAAAAATCGACAGATATCACAATAACTATCTCGGTGAGTCTTCCCCGCACTGGGCATAATTACGGCATAGGTCAAATCCCCATCATGCAACACAGCCCTGCCCCCCGTGGGTCGCCGCACGATATCTACAGGCAGTTGATCCCAGCGATCGGGATATTTTTTCTGATGATAACCAAGGGAAATGGTTGGTTTTGACCAAGTGTAGAACCGGAGAACCGGATTGGGGGTGCAGCCTCGATCGATCTGTTGATTTAGCTGATTAAGGAGCCAGAGGTCGATCGCCATTTGGACTTGACCCGTTGTTTGGATGGAGGGAATGACTCGGAGGAACATGGAGGTAGAGGAGGTACAGGGAGGTAAGGGGAGGTACGAGATTTTAATTTGGCAGGTCAGCAATAATTTTCGCTAGGTCGAAATCCTTTTGGGTTAAACCGCCTTGATCGTGGGTGGTGAGGGTGATTTTTACTTTGTTATAGGAAATGTATAAATCTGGGTGATGTCCTGCTGCCTCGGCGGGAGCAATAATTTGGTTGACGAAATTCATCGCTGTCACAAAATCTGGGAACTTGCGATCGCACTGCAATTCCTTGCCTACCACCGACCAGCTAGGGGGTAACTGTCTTGCCAATTCTGTAATTTCTGCTTGGGTAAGTAACATAGTTTTTAGGTGATTTTTTGATTATTTATTTGATGTTTTTCGATGATTTTTGAAATGTGGATTAACTGGGGTTGCGGAGTTGTTCATAGATACACAAACTTACTCCTAGGGCGATCAAAATGGCTGCCACGAGAAAATTGGGAGTGATGGGATCTCGAAGGAAAATAATCGATAGCCCTGTGCCGACAAAGGGAGTGATGGAAAAATAGGCTCCAGCTCTAGAGGCTCCCAATAGACGTAGAGCCATGATCAGGAAGGTAAAGCTCAAGCCATAGCTAAAAATCCCTAGGGTACAGGCAAGGAGCATCCAACCTAGAGGCGGGAGACTAGTTCCCAGACTGAGGGCGATCGAGCCATTGATGATCCCCGCCGCAATATTTTTCCCCAGAGCAATGGGCAGAGGGTCTCGATGGGCGATTTTCCGGGTGAGATTATTATCCGTTGCCCAGCAAAAACCAGCAGTTACCACCGCTAGAGTTCCCCCAAAATTTCTCTCAGAAGTATTAACTCCACTATTAAGGATAACTGTCCCCGCCAAAATTAAGGCGATCGCCACCGCCACCAACCAGTGAAATTTTTCCTTAAACAATATCCACGCAATCACCGCCGTCGCCATGCCCTCAAAACTCAACAACAGCGAGGCAATAGAAGCCGGAATCTGACTAACCCCGTAAATAAACAATGTCGGGGCAGTTACTCCCCCCAAGAGCGTTGTGATGGCAAACCAAAACCAATCCCGCCCTTGGAGAAAATTATCCGGGGTTCTTGGGGGCGACTGCTGGATCAGGGAAGTATCTGTGGGAGGAAAAAAATTCTGCTGCAAATATCTGCCCATTATCAGTACCGATAAACCAAAGGCGGCTCCGGTATTCAACAGAGCCGTGAGCAACTGGGGAGAAATTTCTTGGAGGAGGACTTTGGCGATCGGGGCATTACTGCCAAACAAGACACAGGCAATTAAGGCATACAGAATCCCCGGAGAAATTTGAAAATTCAGAATAGGGATTTTGGGAAGACCCATTTAATGCACCCCCACTAAACAAGCTCCCTCAAAATTTGCTCCCAAGGAATTTGCCCCTCCATTTCCGCACACAAAAGATTAGCCCCCGCCAGATTTGCCCCCGCCAGATTGGCTCCCCGCAGGTCTGCTTCTTCGAGGTTGGTGCCGCTTAAACTTGCACCTTGGAGATCGGCTGCACTTAAGTCCGCCCCCCGGAGATTTGCGCCATTGAAATTGGTTCCCCGTAGTTCTGCCCCCCGGAAATCAATCCCTTGGAGGTTTACCCCTTGGAGATTTGCCCCACTCAAGAAAGCTCCGGCAAAGACGGCTTTGTCTACCTTGGCTCCCATCAGGTTACATCCCCGGAGATTGCTGCCCCGCAGGTCGGCTCCAGAAAAATCAGCCTGCATTAAATTGGCTCCAGCTAGGCTTGCCCGTAGATCCGTATCAGTAAATTTTGCCCCGATCGCATTGGCTCCATCTAGTCTGGCTCCCCGGAGATCGCATTTCATAAAATTGGTTCCCACCAAGGAGGCTCCTGCGAAGTTTACCCGGCTCAAATTTCCCCCAGTAAAATCTTCGTCTTCTAGATCCAAGCCAGCACAATTTTTGAGGCTGCCATTCTTAATCGCTTCTAGGTCGATATCTGTACTTATTGCAATATTCATGAATATATTTGGAAATATGGGAATATCAGGAAAACATCAGCTTTTTACTTTTAGCTTTTTACTTTTAGCTTTTTACTTTTAGTTCAATCTAAAACTTCGATCGCTATCTTAACCAAACCTTAAGGATTTTTTCTGGAGACCCTATAAGACCCGTCGACCTAGGTAAGGCTGGAGGACTTCAGGAACTTGTACCGTGCCGTCTGGTTGCTGATAATTTTCTAAGATTGCAGCCATGGTTCTGCCCACTGCCAAGCCAGAGCCATTGAGGGTATGCACAAACTGCGTACCTTTTTTCCCTGCTTCCCGATACCGGATATTGGCGCGGCGGGCTTGGAAGTCACCGCAGTTGGAGCAGCTAGAAATTTCTCGGTAAGTATTTGCTGTGGGAATCCAAACCTCTAGATCGTAGCACTTGGTCGCACTAAATCCTAAATCTCCGGTGCAGAGTTGGAGAATTCGGTAGGGCAGTTTCAGGGCTTGGAGGATGGCTTCGGCGTTGGCAACTAGGCTCTGGTGTTCTGCCTCGGACTGGTCGGGGGTGAGTGAATTTCACCATTTCGACTTTGTTGAATTGATGGAGGCGGATCAGTCCCCTGGTGTCTCGTCCGTAGCTGCCTGCTTCCCGGCGAAAACAGGGGGTAAAGG
>JAAUUE010000229.1 GCA_012031635.1 Coleofasciculaceae cyanobacterium SM2_1_6
AGCGTAGGGAAAATGAAAAGTGCCATCAGACGCTGCCGAAATTGATAAATAGCCCCGGGAAGATGCTCCGTAACTTTTCTAACAGTTGCTTTGACTGCATATGCTCGGTGACATCGGTAGTAACCCCATCAATGCGGATTGATTTTCCGGTTTCGTCATAGACCAGAGAAGAGTTGACCAACACCCAGCGCACTTGGCGATCGGAGCGAATGATGCGATATTTCGTTTTAACTTTGCCCTGGGCAAACAGTCTCGGCAAGGCGGCGGTAACAATCTCCCGGTCTTCAGGATGAATCATTTCCTGCCAAAGGTGAGGATTACTAAAAAAATCCGCCACGGAGTAACCAAATAGTTGTTCTACGGCGGCATTAATATAAATAGTCTCAAAGGTTTCCGGATGGATTGACCACACCACCCCCTCGATCGAGCCAAGAATACTTTCCAGTCGCTGTTGCGATTCCCGGAGTTGAGCTTGGGCTTGTTCTAGTTCACTGAGGGGGCGGAGTTGATTTAGCTCTCTGGTTAGCTCCTGAACTTTTGCCTCCGCTTGTTGGCGCTCCTGCTGGGCTGTATACTGTCCGGTAATATCCCGTAAAATTGATAGATGGCGATGGGGCAGAAAGTTAGCTGCCGCCGCATACTCCACCACTCGCCGTTGACCATCACCCCGCACTAACTGAAACACCCCCCGGACAGTTTCCTGCTCTTGAAACTCTTGCCATTCTGCCTGAAAGTCAAATCCTGGGACCGCAAACTCAGAGATCGATCGCCCCAATAATTCCTCCCTAGTTAACCCAAATAATTCACAAGCCGCCGGGTTCACATCTAAATAACACCCTTGATCATCGGCAATGGCGATCGCATCGAGAGTTGTGGCAAAAAGGGTACGCAATTGTCTATCTTTCAGGGATAGGAGGAGGCGATCGTTATCTTCTCTGGCTGGCTCTAGGAATTTGGACATAGATTTTGAGACCGGGGATTAAGAGACACGCAGCTTTGTATAGTGATCCTAAATCATTTTCTAAATTAGACTGCTGCGGGGAGGTTATTCTACCCGCCTACGACGGGTGAAATCATTGAGGACTGCTATATCCAAATTGGTATCTGAAATTACTGGAAATATTAAAACCTAGTCAACTGATTTTTTTATAATATTCCTAAAATCTTTCTAGAAATGAAGTTACTACCTAAAAAATAATATTATCCCTAAAATTTTAGATGTAAAAAGTGAAAAACTAGAGAAATTCTCGCAACAAAATCAAGAAAATATCTTCCTTCCCCCAACCCTAGGGATAGTTCTCAAAAAAAGCCTAGGTAGAAAAATAGAATTTATACATTTTCTCCTGATATCTCGCTGATTTTCTCCTATATATTTAACGTTAATTGCTTCTTTGGGTGTTCTCTGATATTTTTTCTTGACCCTAACTATGTTCTTAACCTCTTAACCTCTGCAACAACCTTACCAACAACTAATGAAACCCTATAAACCAAGTAACTACATAGACAAAACTGGCGGTCAATGGCTGCTCCTAACGGCGGGAATTGGGGGAATTACCTTGGGAGGCGGGACTTTCTTGGTGTCCCAGTTAATTTATCTAGTAGTGATTTTTCCAGTGTTGCTGGGCTTGGGGAGTGGTTGGCTGTTGCGGCAGGCGGTGGTGCGGGGGAAAGTCCGTCATCCTCTGGCGGCGGGGGCTGTAGGGGTGTGCATGGCGGGGCTGATGTACGGGACGATGCACTGGGCTGACTATGCTCTATTCCGGCAAAATGCCAATGCCGAGATTCGTCGATCGCTCCGGGAGGCTCGCCAGAGTCCGGCAAATACCGCCAAGATTACGGTGGATGATTTCCTAAAGGAGATGACTGGAAAGACAGGATTCAGGGGATTTCTCCAGTATCGATCGCAGCAAGGTTTGATGATTAATCGATCGCTGATGCGGTTCCCAGTGGGTTCTCAGGTGATGTGGAATTATTGGGGGTTGGAGTTTTTAGTCACCGGGGCGATCGCCCTCGGTTTTGCCTACGCTGCTGCCAGAAAGCCTTTTTGTGAAGGTTGCCAGAGTTGGTACACCACAGACGATCGATTAGGTCGCCTTCGTCAAGCTCAATTACCAGAGTTTTTGCAGTTACTAAGCTCAAAAGAAGATAACTTTCTGAATTTAGATCAAGCCAACCTTGAGGCGATCACCCCAGAGAGTTTATTGCAGGATTTTAACAATGTAGATGGTTTAGGCATGACTAATCTAGATATCACCAATCCAGATGGAGAAAAAGTAATTCCCGACAGAGCCGGGGCGATGCTAGCTAGTCGGTTAATTAATCCTCTAACAAAAGTTTATCCACCTAGCTTAGAAATACATCTCCAACACTGTGCTAATTGCGATCGTACTGATGGACTTTTGCAAATTTATCGCAGCTCGATCGACAAAAATGGATTAGTCAAATTTCATCGCTTCCAGCAGGGGATCATCTCGACTGAGCAAGTACTAGGGCTATACCAAGGATTGCAAGAAAGTCTGGGTTTTCAGTCTTCTATGGATTTAGGTGTTTCTGGACATAGCCATCTCTGGCAGCGAGTTACTATTGCTCACCAAGAACGATCTCAGTGCAAGAAAAAAGATATTTATATTCCCCACAACCTCACTCCAGAGCAGCTAGAAACCCTCCGCCAACAACTCTCAACTCTGCCGACCTTCTCTCAAATCAAACAAGCCTACCTAGTCCAAAAAGCCGTAGATAATTTACCAGAGCATCCTTTTTATCTACTAGGAATTATTCGCCACAAGGGGTTTCTGGAATCAGCCACGGCCCAAGTGGAATGGGAAAGTATCCTTGGCAATGCCCTATCCCTTCCCGGAGATTTTGGGGTAGTCCTCCTCAATGAAAATAGAAAATTGCAGCATTCTCTCCAAAATATCGAAGACGCAAATTTTTACAAAGCCCCTGTAAAAAAAAACATTATTAAGTTATTTCAAAAGACCTGTATTTACTAATCAACTCCAGTTATCTACTCCTGAAAGATTAGCACCTGAATTTGCCAATGAATCCGTAGATCAGTCTGAAATGGAAGGCTCGATCGAGCCACCAAATAAATTAGATCAACCAAATGAATCAACTCAATCAACCCAACTCAATCCAACTCAATTCAATCCAACTCAATTCAATCAAATAGAAAACCCAGAATTTTCTGAACCAATATCTACTAGTGATCAGTATATTGATCAGCCTTCCTCCGCCTCAACAGATTCTTAAGCTATTCATTTAATAATTATCATTTCAATTAGTTTTTATTTTCTAAATTGTTTGTAGCAGGGGAGACAATCCCTACTATAAAAAGCTAGAAAAAAAGCTAGAAAAAAAAGCTAGAAAAAAAGCTAGAAAAACTAAGTTACTTTTCTAGAGGTAGAGGTCTAGCTAGACGGAGGGTAAGCACTGTAGTCGGCAGATTGTTATTAATGGCTCTACCTTGGGCAGTGAAACCAGAAAAACCAAAGTCGTTATCATTGCCCACGGCGATCGTCCGGTCATTGATAATTGTTAAGCCTTCAATTTTGTCCATCATCCCCGGTATTTGGCTCAGGTCTGCGATCGCTGTTTTTCCCGCAGGAGTAATGCCATTACTCGCTAGCTGCTCAGGGGTCAAGGCTTCTAGGGAATTTTGGGTATTTTGGGGATCACTCCATTTCGTCCCCAGAATATTAGTGGCTCGGCTGAGGTCGAGCTGATAAATCTTGGCAATTTTATCGGTTCTCTCCAACATCAAGAGAGTACTTGAGTTCACAAAATCTACATCCCCTAGCTTCATTTCGCCGGGATCCGTTTCTCCATAACCAGTTGCCAGATCAAACACATAGACATACTCGGCGGTGGGGCGCTGGGTTTGGCTATCTATCACCAAAATTCTTGTCATCCGGGAAGCCCGACCGATCGCCCGTGTGGGAAATTCTAAAGGACTCTGGAGACCGACAAAGAGCTTCGCTCCATCCTTGCTGGAGGTGATCGCCTCAAAACCCCGGTTCGATCGCCGAAAACTATAAATAGCCGGAATATTTCCCTTAACTTCGGTGTCTGCTGCCAAATTTAGCCCGGCGGGGACGAGGCGTTGGACGGTTGTGCCATTGCGATCGACATGGGTGACACTAGGGCTGTATTCATCACACAACCAAAAAGTCCCATCCGGCAGACGGGTGATCCCCTCGATATCCAGACCATTGGGGTTAAAGTCTAGGCGGGTTTGTCCGTCAACAGTGTAGGGAATTTCATCGCTACTAGTGTTAGAAAGCCCCGTGATTGGTTTGCCACTCCGGGTTTTGATGGGAATTTCTTCCGTAATATTGATTACATTATTAGCAGTCCGGAGTTTATAAATTACTGGGCTATACTCCGGCACTGGAAAAGTCCGACGGGTTTCGTTGCCCACTCGCACCTGCCCGTTGGGTCCTCGATCGGCGGTAGCCCAAAACTCGTTATCTGGCGTGCCGGGAACATGATAAATCCCAGAAAACAACCCCCCTAGGCGGAGGTCTCGATCGTCCGGCACCAGCCCAGCCCAGACTCGGTTAATTGCATCTTTGATGGCAATATTTGGCAAGCTCGCCCGACTGACGATCGCCGGAATTGCGGATTCTTGAGCCATTGATAGTTGAGGTAGTAGTAAAGAAATAGCGGTGGTAATTACCAAGCCAACTAAACTGAGGATTAAAAATAGGGAACGTTTTTGTCTGTTCATGATTATTGCTGAATGCAGATTGTTAAAGTAACAAAGGCATCGTAATTATCCCAAAATTAATTTAAGAGGACATTAAGTAGTTTTGGAATGAATACTTATAGAGATTGCCGTAAAACCCACTGGCTTTAGCCACTCTGAAATATTGGCTACTTCGACTTCGCTCAGTACAAGTCGGCTCAGTGCAGGTGCAAGCAACGCTTCTGGAGATGTAATCTCTACCTTGGTTGGAGTAATTCAGTCAGGGCAAGTTGTGTCGATGAAGGAAGAATCCCACACTCTTTAGACGTGGGGGGGTCAATTGAGCTATTTGCTAATGCTAAAAATTATCTCCTATTTTTTTTAGCTATTTGCCAGCAAAAGAGCGATCGAACTGAGTCGTGGAGGTTGACAGAAGGAAACCCCACCAGAGTTAAGGTCAAGTCGGGTGTTACCCTGACCTACGATTAAAATGAGAATTGCTGATTCTAAGCCGGGTCTGAAAGGGACGGGGCGGAAAATCTGATAGTCTAGAAATAATTAAACTTAATTTCCCCTTAGAGAGTTGTAGCCATGCGCCTATCACAAATGCTTTTTGTCACCCTGCGGGAAGAACCAGCAGAGGCAGAGATTCCTAGCCATAAATTGCTTTTGCGGGCGGGCTACATTCGCAGAATTGGCAGTGGGGTGTATGCGTATCTGCCCTTGATGTGGCGGGTATTGCAAAAAGTTTCTGAGATTGTGCGGCAGGAGATGAATGCGATCGGCTCCCAAGAGTGCTTGCTGCCAGCTTTGCAACCTTCGGAACTGTGGAAAGAATCCGGCCGATGGGATACCTACACCCAAGCGGAGGGGATTATGTTTGCCTTTACCGATCGCCAAGAGCGGGAAGTTGCCCTCGGACCCACCCACGAAGAAGTGATCACCACCATCGCCAAGGAAATGATCTTTTCCTATCGTCAGTTACCCACCACCTTGTACCAAATTCAGACCAAGTTTCGGGATGAGATTCGTCCCCGGTTTGGGTTGATGCGGGGTCGGGAATTTATTATGAAAGATGCCTACTCGTTCCATGCGGATGAGGCTAGTCTCAAAGTAACTTATAGTCAGATGGCGATCGCTTACCAAAATATTTTGCGCCGTTGCGGGGTGGAGTTCCGGGGGGTAGAAGCCGATTCCGGGGCGATCGGCGGTTCCGGTTCCCAAGAATTTATGATCCTCGCCGATGCGGGGGAAGATGAAATTTTATACACCGAAGACGGGAACTATGCTGCCAACCTCGAAAAAGCCGTATCCCTCCCCGCCGAGGTTGTGCCTTCTCCCTTCACCGAGTACGCTAAGCACCACACCCCCAAGACTGAGACGATCGAAAAGCTTGCCAAAATTGGCAAATGTTCCCCCACCAATATTCTCAAAAATGTCCTCTACCAAGTCACCTACGACAACGGGATCACCGTTCTAGTTTTGGTCAATATCCGGGGTGATCAGGATGTCAACCCAGTCAAGCTCCAGAATGCCCTCACGAATCTCGCAGCCAACTACGGCGGCAAAACCGTGATTTCCCTAGAAGTTCCCAACGCCGAAATGCAGGAGAAATGGGCGGCGAAACCCCTACCCTTGGGTTACATTGCCCCCGATTTAGCCGATAGCTACATTGCCAAATCCCCTCAAGTTCATCCCCAATTTCTCCGCCTCGCCGATCGCACCGCCGTAGATCTGACCAACTTTGCCACCGGAGCCAACGAAACCGATTACCACGTCTTTGGAGCCAACTGGGGGGAGCAGTTCCAGCTCCCAGAATTAGTAGTAGACCTAAGAAAAGCCAAGGTGGGCGATCGAGCCATGCACAATCCAGAGCAACTCCTGAAAACTGCCCGGGGGATCGAAGTTGGACATATTTTCCAGCTCGGAACCAAATATTCCCAAGCCATGGGAGCGACTTTCACCAACGAACAAGGGGAAGAAAAACCCCTCTTTATGGGCTGCTACGGTGTTGGCGTGTCCCGGTTAGCCCAAGCAACGGTGGAACAATCCTACGATAAAGATGGGATTATCTGGCCCACAGCGATCGCTCCCTACCACGCCATCATCTGTGTTCCCAACATCACCGATGCTAATCAAATGCAGGTGGCAGAACAACTTTATACAGAGTTGAACCAAGCTGGCGTGGAGACTTTATGGGACGATCGAGATGAACGGGCGGGGGTGAAGTTCAAGGATGCAGACCTAATTGGCATTCCCTACCGAATTGTGACGGGGCGATCGCTTGCTGCCGGAAAAGTTGAAGTAGTAGATCGAGCTACCAAGAAATCTCAAGAAATCCCCATCTCAGAAGTAGTTGCGACCCTCCAAGATTGGATCAAAGCTGCCCTCTAGTTACCTACAGATTTTGAGGGCTTCTAGATCCGTAGTCACAATTAGATCAAGATTGCGAGTAATTTTTTCGATGTCCCAATCCCACCAAGCAATTTCTAGGAGTTGCTCGATCGCCTCCTCCGAGAATCTTTTGCGGATCAGGGTTGCGGGATTACCCCCCACGATCGAGTAAGCCGGAACATCTCTGGTGACAACAGATTTTGCCGCAATAACTGCCCCGTCCCAACTTTTACCCCCGGCATGATCAG
>JAAUUE010000230.1 GCA_012031635.1 Coleofasciculaceae cyanobacterium SM2_1_6
GAGGAGGCTCTGGTCTGAGCCGTAGATCCAGTATTGGTTTGGGTTCTGGGGGGTGATGATTGAGCCGCAGAGTAGTAGCTCCGGGCAGTTTGGGGAGGAGACTGATAACTGCTACGAGAGGAAGAAGGGGCAGAAGCAGCCGGAGGAGGACTGGAATAGCCGGAAGAATGGGCAGTTCTGGCATTTGAGGAGTTAGTCTTGGTACTGGAATAGCGGTCTTGTCTTACTGCCTCTCGACTGGATTCTCGACCAGCATAGCGGCTAGCTTCTCTTTCCGCCTCACGACCATGATCTCTGGTAGATTCTCTCGTAGCATTGCGCCCAGACTCTCGCCCAGACTCTCTACTAGCATAACGACTAGTTTCTCTAGGCGAACTTCGACCAGATTCTCGCCTAGAACTACCATTAGCCTCTTGACCGTTATCTCTAGCATTATTACGACCAGAATTACGACTAGAGCCACTAGCCGCATTCTTAGCAGCACGAAGCTGATCGCGGGCATGGTTAATTTCTTTAATCTTTTCTTGGGCTTTTTTGTGGAGACGTTCGTTATCCTGGGGAATACGATCGGGATGCCATACAAATACCAAGTCTTTATAGGCTTGATTGACCTCCTCTAGGGAAGCTCCCGGCTCTATCCCCAGCACTCTATAGTAATGACTTAGATCTTTCATAGGGATCTCCACCAAGGAACCTTAGATGCAGGGGTGTCCTGCGTTAACAACCTATCATAGCCTTATTTAGCAGAAATTCATGCTGACTCGAATTCTCCTAGTAATTCTCTTTCTGGGTGGCAGTCCTAACCTAAAGATTCAAAAATTTATTTAAAAATTTGTGGTATAAAAATCTAGGCGTGTTTGCCTCTGGGATGAGGTATCGCCAGACACTATAAAAAATCCTAGAAATAATCTCAGGAATACCTGTTAACTATATAACTTATATTTAGATAACTTATATTCAAATAAATATTAATTTAATTTTAGAGGTCGGCTGTGAAGGGGAAGTTTGATTACGATTTGGTGATTATTGGGGCTGGAGTCGGTGGTCACGGAGCTGCCCTGCACGCAGTTAGTTGTGGGCTAAAAACTGCCATCATTGAAGCGGCAGACATGGGGGGAACCTGCGTCAATCGGGGTTGTATTCCTTCCAAGGCTCTTTTGGCGGCTTCGGGGCGGGTGCGGGACTTGCGGAATGCTGAACACCTCAAGGCTCTGGGGATCAATGTCGGGGCGGTGGATTTTGATCGGGGCGCGATCGCCGACCATGCCAACAATATGGTGACAAAACTCCGGGGCGACCTCACCAATAGTCTCAAACGTCTGGGAGTTGATATCATCCAAGGTTGGGGTCAGGTAGTCGGTAAGCAAAAGGTCAGCGTCAAAACTGACAAAATGGCAAGAGCCATCAGCGCCAAGGATATCATGATCTCTACTGGCTCCATTCCGTGGGTGCCGCCGGGGATCACCGTCGATGGCAAGACTGTATTTACTAGTGATGATGCGGTGAAATTGGATTGGCTGCCCAATTGGATTGCCATTATAGGCAGTGGCTACATTGGCTTAGAATTTTCTGATATCTATACCGCCTTGGGTTGCGAGATCACCATGATTGAGGCTCTGGATAACCTGATGCCGGGCTTTGATCCAGATATTGCCAAACTTGCCCAACGGGTACTGATTGCCCCCAGGGATATTGAAACCCATGTGGGGGTATTAGCCCAGAAGGTGACACCGGGTAGCCCGGTGGTGATTGAACTGGCGGATATGAAAACAAAAGAAGTAATTGATATTATCGAAGTGGATGCTTGTTTGGTGGCTACGGGCAGAATTCCGGCTACCAAAAATCTGGGCTTAGAATCCGTGGGGGTGGAACCCGATCGCCGGGGCTTTTTAGCCGTCAATGACAAAATGGAAGTATTGGTGAATGGTGAACCTGTTCCCCATCTGTGGGCGATCGGCGATGCGACGGGCAGAATGATGTTGGCTCATGCGGCTTCGGCTCAAGGAGTTGTGGCGGTGGAAAATATCTGTGGGCGCAGCCGAGAAGTAGATTATCGGAGTATTCCGGCGGCAGCGTTTACCCATCCCGAAATTAGCTATGTAGGCTTAAGTGAACCTGCGGCGCAGGAGTTGGCAACCAAGGAAGGTTTTACCATCAAGACTGCCAAGACCTACTTCAAGGGCAATTCTAAGGCGATCGCTGAGGGAGAAACCGATGGTTTAGCGAAAGTCATCTATCGGCAGGATACGGGAGAACTCTTGGGGGTACACATTTTCGGCATCCATGCCTCCGACCTGATCCAAGAGGCGGCTAATGCGATCGCCAACCGTCAATCTGTCCACACCCTCGCCTTTGTTGTCCATGCCCACCCCACTCTCTCGGAGGTGCTAGATGAAGCCTACAAACGAGCCGCCGTTGCCTAGAGGTCTAAAAAAAGTCAGGTAAGAATTAGGGTACAAAGGACGCAAAGCCTTGCGTCCCTACTCTTCTCCTAGGTAAGCCTTGCGGACAGTTTCGTTGGATTGCAACTCCTCGGCAGTACCCGCCACAACTACTTGCCCCGTCTGGATTACGTAACCCCGATGGGCGATCGACAGTGCCATTTTAGCGTTCTGTTCCACCAGTAAAACCGTAGTCCCTTGGGCGTTGATATCCTTAATAATCGAGAAAATTTGACTGACCAGCATCGGGGCTAGACCCATACTCGGTTCATCAAGAAGCAGTAACCGGGGACGAGACATCAAGGCCCGGGCGATCGCCAACATCTGTTGTTCCCCACCGCTCAGGGTTCCCCCTTTCTGGTTAATTCTCTCCCGCAATCTCGGAAATAGATCCAGCCCCTTTTCCAGATCAGATCTAATCGCCAGTTGATCATTCCGGGAAAAGGCTCCCATTTCCAGATTTTCCAGCACCGTCATCCGGGGAAAGATCATTCTGCCTTCGGGGCTTTGGGAGATACCTAATTGGACGATCTCTTGGGTAGAACTATTACGTAGATCCTTACCTTCAAAGCTAATTCTGCCCCGCTTCGGGCGCAGCAATCCCTGAATTGTCCGTAGAGTAGTAGTTTTCCCGGCTCCATTGCTGCCAATCAAGGTCACAATTTCCCCCTGATTGACTTGTAAAGTCACCCCTTGTAGAGCCTGAATATTTCCGTAATAAGTATGAATTTCTTGAACTTCCAGCATTTATCAGTTACCAGTTATCAGTTATCAGTTACTTGTACTGAGCGGAGTCGAAGTGTCAGTTACTTGCACTGAGCGGAGTCGAAGTGTCAGCTATCAAATATTGCTGTTCACTGTTCCTTGCTCACTGTCTATTCTCCTTTCCCCAAATAAGCCTCGATTACCCGTGGGTTTGCCCGGACTTCCTCTGGGGTTCCCTCGGCAATTTTGATACCGTACTCCATGACACTGACTCGATCGCTAATTTCCATCACCAGTTTCATGTCGTGTTCAATTAATAACACCGTTAAATCTAGTTCCCGGCGTAATCTCTCAATAAAGCGGGTAAGCTCGGCAGTTTCGTTGGGGTTCATGCCCGCTGTGGGTTCATCGAGTAATAGTAATTTGGGGTCTGAGGCTAGCGCCCGGGTGATTTCGAGGCGGCGCTGATCACCGTAGGCAAGATTTTTGGCTGTTTCCTTAGCTTTGTGGGAGCCTAAACCAACAAAATCTAGAAGTTCCATCGCTTTTTGAGTGGCAGCTTTTTCTTCAGCCCGTACCCTTGGCGGACAGACGATCGCCCCAAATAAGCCCGCTTTGAGACGGCAGTGATTTCCAATCAAAACATTTTCCAACACACTCATATTGCTAAATAAGCGGATATTCTGAAAAGTTCTGGCAACCCCCAAACTAGTTAATTTATCTGGGCGGACTCCGGTAATATTTTCTCCATCTAGGCGTAGTTCCCCCAGAGTCGGTTGATACAAACCCGTCAGCATATTAAAAAAAGTCGTCTTTCCCGCCCCGTTGGGCCCAATCAGACTAGCGATCATTCCCCTTTGGATAGCCATATCAACTTGATTGACCGCAGTCAAGCCCCCAAATTGCATGGTTAATTTTCTGGTTTCGAGCAAGGGAGTTGTCATAGGAGGTAGAAGGAGGTAAAGGGAGGTAGAAGGAGGTAGAAGGAGTTAAAGGAGGTAAAGGGAGGTAAAGGAAGTAAAGGAGGTAAAGGAAGTAAAGGAAGGTAAAGGGAGGTAAAGGAGGTAAAGGGAGGTAAAGGAGGTAAAGGAGGTAAAGAATTTGGAGGATGTCTGAAAAGTTGTCAGAAATTTTTAAACCATATTTAATCAAAGTGATTGAGAATTAGGTGATCGCAATCAAGCCACAATTTCTCCAGATTTAGTAATGATTTTAACTAGTCATAGCAACAAATATTGACCATTAACTAAACAAACTTATTTTCCTAATCTTTTCTGATCTTCTCTACTTCCCTGTACCTCCCTGTACCGCCTTTACCCCCCTCTCCCCACTCCCTACCAGTCCTTCGGGACGGACAATCATCATAATTACCAAGGTTAAACCAAATAAGAGAAGACGCATTTGGATTGGGTCGATGGTGACGGCGATGAAATCTCGGAAGGCGGGATTGGAGATACTCGGCAGGATGGAAGTATTGAGAAATCCCTTGAGGACTTGGGCAATTTGGGGGAGGTAGAGGCGATCGGCTGCCATGATAATTATGCTGCCAATAATCACCCCGGTCATATTGCCTAAACCACCTAAAATTACCATGCACAGAATAATCACCGAGACAGAGAAATCAAACACTGTGGGGAAGATAGCGCTGATATAGGAAGCATAGAAAGCCCCTGCAAACCCAGAGAAGGTAGCTCCCATGGCAAAGGCAGCAAGTTTAGTTTTGACTAAATTAATCCCCATGGCACTAGCTGCCAGTTCATCCTCTCGGATGGCTCCCCATGCTCTGCCCAGTCGAGAGTTTCGTAAACGACTGATCATAAAGTAGGCAAAAACTACCAAGAGTAAAATTAAGTAATACCAGGGGTAATAATTACTAGGGGAAAAACTGCCGATCAGGGGCAGGTAAGGGCGACCAATGGGATTGATCCCCGCCTCGCCGCCAGTGAGGTTAAAGGGTTGCTCGCATCCCAAAAGACAGATGGCAATCTCAGGACGACTCAGTACTGTGGCTAGAATTTGGGAAATGGGTTCGTAGAGCTGAACTCCTGTCAGGTTCCGAAATATGACTGGGACAATCTCTCCAAACCCTAGGGTGACGATCGCCAAATAATCTCCCCGGAGTCTCAGGGTCGGGGTCCCCAACAACACCCCCGCTAAAGCTGCCACCACGGCGGCAATGGGCAGGACAACCCAAAAATGCCAATTGAAGCCCAAATGATCCGAGGCTAACATCCCCGTTGTGTAAGCACCGATGGCAAAAAATGCGGCGTATCCCAAATCTAGCAATCCCGCAAACCGACGGTGATATTCAGCCCCAGCGCCAGCATGATAAAGATTAATATCTGCACTACGGTGGCGATCCAACCCGTCTGGGCGAGCTGGTCAATAAAGGGAAAGATAATCAGGTTAAAAGCTAGAGCTGCAAGGGTGGCTTGACGGCGGTAGGGGGCTGATAAGCCTTGAAGGGCTGCCATGACCGTAGCAGCGATCGTCGCTATACCTAAGCTAACGATTCCATAGAGTAGAGTTTGTCCCAAGCTCACCGCCGGCTGTCCAGAGATCGATCGAATCAAAACCCCTTCAAGGATGCTGGATACCAAGAGCCAAACTCCCAAACCCAGTCCGGCTCCGGCTCCCAAGGTTGCAGCTTTTTGAGGAGATGCCACGCCTCTACCTATTTGAAAACCAATGGTCAGCCCCAAGAGCCAACCAATCACCACCCCACTCCAGCCCCCAAAGGTAATGACGGTGAGAGAGCCTATTCCGCCTAAAATTCCTGTAGCTTGTAATGCTTGTAAAATCAGCTGCATAGTTATTTTGTGGAAACTTGTATGAATTAGACCTTTTCTTGGACATTTTCCCCAAGGAGACCGCCGGGGCGAAAGGCGAGAATCACTACCAGCACAGCAAATACCCAAGCATTTGTCCAGCGACTGGAGAGGTATTGGTCACTGAGAGCCGAGAGTAAACCAATAAGAATTCCCCCCAGCATGGCTCCGATAATATTGCCAATGCCTCCCAAGACGGCAGCGGTAAAGGCGCGTAACCCAGCCGTGAAGCCCATAGTAAAGACGATCGTATTATTGTACAAACCCACTAATAAGCCCGCCGCCCCCGCCAGAATCCCCCCAATCAAAAAAGTCAGGGCAATAATGCCATCCACATCTATGCCCATAATCTTGGCAGCATCACGGTTTTGAGCCGTAGCCCGCATCGCCTTCCCCAGTTTGGTGTACTGGACAAATAAATGCAGAGAAACCATAAGAACGATCGCCACAATCAAGACAATCAGGTCTTTACTGGTAAAGACAATCCCTGTTTTTATGCCCGCCAGTTGTAGCAGGTCGATACGGGGTAATAGATCCGGGAAACTTTTTGGGGCAGCCGCATTGTCGCCCATGAGGGGAACAAAAGATTTTAAGCCCCCCCAGAGCAAGCCAAGATTTTGGAAAATAAAAGACATGCCGATCGCCGAAATCAACGGAGCCAACCGGGGCGCATTCCGCAGAGGACGGTAGGCATACTTTTCTGTCAAGACATTCAACCCCGCACAAAACCCTGTAGTCACCAGCAGACTTACAATAATTGCTGGCAGGGCTTTGAGGAAAGTTGCACCATCCTGTACCCCAAACCAGCCAATCACCGTCAAACTGGCAAACCCCCCCAGCATATATAAATCTCCGTGGGCAAAATTAATCAATTCAATAATTCCATAGACGAGGGTATAGCCGAGGGCAATAATCGCAATAATGCCCCCATTCACTAAACCCACCAGCAATTGTTGAATTAACACCTCTGGATTGCCAGCAATTTCCTTGATGACTCGACTAATATCCAACCCAGCTAGGGGCCCAAGGAGCAGCACCAAATAAACCCCTAATAACCCCAACACCCACTGTTGCCATTTTTTCATCCAATCTCCTAGTCAGTTATCAGTTATCAGTTATCAGTGAACAGTCACCAGTTATCAGTTACCAGTTATCAGTTATCAGTTACTAGCCATGAAATATTGTATGGTTCATCATTATTAATAACTACTCACTGACACTTCGACTTCGCTCAGTGCGAGTAACTGTTCACTAGACCTGTTGCGTGAATAAGGAAAAAGCCCCTCATCCCCCAGCCCCTTCTCCCTAGGAAGAAGGGGAGTAAGAGGAAAGTCCCTCTCCCTAGGGAGA
>JAAUUE010000231.1 GCA_012031635.1 Coleofasciculaceae cyanobacterium SM2_1_6
GGCGGCTCCGGCTCCTGTGGAAGAAACTATCCCCGTGGCTCCGGCGGTTTCTGCTAATTTTCTTGAATTTTCCCCCATAGGCTAAATGTTACCCCCCGGTTACACTCTACGGCGGGGCGGCTGGGGCGATCGATCTCTCCTGCGACAATTTTTGCAACTAACCTATCAAGAATTATTCCCCGACTTGCAGAACTTTGCCCCCTTGGGAGAAACTGTAGAGCGGATGTTTTCCAACGCTACGCCCCTATGGTGGGTAGAGACTTTGACGGCAGCAGTTCCTAGGGAATTAATTGCCAGAGAATCAAGCATAAAAGCATCAAATCCCAAAACATCAAATCCGGGAGCCTCGATCGCTTGCCTGTGGTTAGGGACAGCCTTAGATCAATCCCGAGGGGAACGCTACAGCCAAATATTTCTGCTCTACGTGGCTCCAGCCCATCGGCGGTTAGGGGTTGGTAAGGCTCTAATTCAGCAGGCAGAAACTTGGGCAAAGGCAAGGGGCGATCGGCAAATTGGTTTACAAGTCTTCGTAAATAATCAAAAAGCCGTTAATTTGTACCAAGATCTAGGTTATGAGACCCAATCTTTGCTTATGATTAAATATTTAACTTAGATATTTAACTTAGATATAACGACCCTAATTCACTTGCTAAATTAGATAGCTTTTGGTGGGGGATTCCACCCGCCTTCGGCGGGTAAATTCATTTAGGATTGCTATATTTAGCTCAAATATTTAGCTTCCCCAGAAAAGTAGGCTATTGTAATCCCTATGCAACAAGACCACTCTAGTACCTTAAATACAAAAAATATTGATGGAAATATTGACCTAGATGATCCCTTGGCGATTCTAGATGTGATGGAAGAGACTCCACCACCTCCAGACCCAGAGGAAATGTTGCTGTTGTTAGATTCCCCAGAAACTCCCCAAAGGATGTTGGCAGCAAGGGCTTTTTGTGAACTACAGGACGATCGAGCCATCCCTTCATTGATTAGTTTACTTACGGATGTGTGTCCCCTCGTTCGAGTTAGTGCTGCCTATGGGTTGGGGCGAAATCTCAGTCCGGCAGCAGTGGAACCTTTAATCCAACAATTGGAGAAGGATTGGAATGGCTATGTCCGCAAGGGAATTGTCTGGGCGCTGGGAAATAGCAAAGATCGGCGAGTTTTATCACCCTTAATTGCCGCCCTGAAAACAGATATTTCTGCCGTGCGTCTCTGGGCTGCCAGTGGGTTGGCGCAGATGGCGGAGTTGAGCTATACGGAAATTGTGACAGCGATCCCCCCATTGATTGAGGCGTTGCGTTTGGATGAAGTGGCGGCGGTGCGGAGTAACTGTGCCTGGGCGATCGGGCAGCTCTGCCGAGAAATGCCAGCTAATGCAGTCTATGCGGGGGCGATCGATGGTCTGCTCTATGCCCTAGAAGAAGATTTAGATCTGGGAGTTCAAGCTGATGCTAAAGCTGCCCTATTGCGGGTTGGGGATCCTAGGGGTTTACAGATTATTGAAACCATGGAATTAGAGGGTTTAATCTAAGCTCAATCTTAGAACGATTTCAGAGTAATTCTAGGACAATTATTAAGATGTAGATGTAGGGTGGGCATCGCCCACATTATTTAAGACAATTTCCGAACATTTTTCAGTTCATTTCTCAAGATTTGATAATTAATTTTCCCTTGGGCATTGCGGGGTAGTTTTGCTCTAGAAAACCAGAGTTTAGGGATTTTATATTTAGCTAAATGGGGAGCGATCGAGTTTTGAACAACTTTTGAAATATCTTCTAGTAAAATATTCTCTAAATTTTGATCTAGTGAATTTTGATCTAGATTAGTATCTGAATTAACTGGCACATAAACTACTGCGACAACCTCACCCCAATATTTATCTGGCATTCCCAAAACACAAACATCTTGGACTAGCTTAGTAGCTAAAATTGCTGCCTCTACTTCTGGCGGAAATACCTTTTCGCCCCCGGTGATAATTTGTAAACTCTGCCGACCAGCGATCGATAAATATCCTGTTTTATTAAAGATATCTAAATCACCCAAATCATCAGTTATGAAAGTGTTGTTTTCCCATAATTCTGGATAGTAACCCAAGGCAAGGGAAGTAGATTTAATTATAATCACTCCAAGGTCAGATAAACTCAGTTGAGCATGGGGCAGAACTTGACCACAGGTATTATGAATTGTGCTATTTTCTCCCAGAAAATCTTGGGGTTTGAGAGTCGCAATTTGGGAAGCAGTTTCCGTCATGCCATAGGTAAGAGCGAGGGGAATTTGTAATGCTCTAGCTTGAGTAAGGAGTTCCTGCCATGCGGCTCCACCACCGAGAAATATAGCTGAAAATTTAGTTAACCAAGAGCTAGTTTGAGGATTTGCTAATAGTTTTTGGAGTTGAGTCGGGACAAGAGAAAGAAAAAATTCTTGGGGATTAATTTCTGTGGATATTTTTGGGAATATTTCTGGGAATATTTCTGGGAATATTTCTGTGTTAATGGAGATATCTAGAGGAGAATTAAGATTATTTTCTAAATATTTAGTTGTAGTAATTACGAGCTTACCTCCAGTGAGGAGCGATCGCATAAATTGCATTAACCCACTAACATGATAAACAGGCAGGACACAAAAAGAATTAATTACCGATCTCTCAAAATAGGTTTGTAATCCTGCCACCGAAGCCGCAAGGGTCTGCCATGTGTGCATTGCAAATTTTACCGTTCCTGAAGTTCCGCCCGTAGGAATCATAATGTGGGAAGGATGATTTTCTATCACAGGATAATCTAGATTCTCTATAGATGAAGATTGCCAAATTAGATTGGGTTGAATCAACTTTTCTACTTGCTGCCATTCCTGAATTTGCCATTGAGGATTTCCCAGAAATATGGGTAAATCTGCGGCAGTGATGGCGAGAAATTTAGCTAAAAAATGGATTGTATCAGGTTCATTAATGAGAACTTTGGGAGTAATATTTTGCTCAATATAAGGAATTAATTCTTGATAATAGCTCTGTGCTAAACTTGCAAATTCTTGAGAATAATCTCTAAGTTCTTGAGAATGATTTTTAATTTCTTGAGAAGAGTTTCTAAGTTCTTGGGGGCAGTTTCTAAATTGATTGTTAGATAAGTTTATAGATGAATATGTAGATAGGTAATCAGGTAAATTGATAGGCTGATGGGTGATGAGCCAAAGGTTATTTTTTAGCTGTTGTAGATGATCTAAGGCTCTTGCCATAGTTGTCGGATTAGTTGATCTGAAGAGATATTTAACCATTGATCCACACCAAAACCTATGGCTCGCTGGGGGTTGCTTAGTTCTTGGGCAAGTCTTAGGGCCTGGGTTCTGCCGATCGCCGTCTCTAGACTAGAGGAGAAGACCGCATCAATATTAAAACTACGACAAAAATTCCGCAATCGATCGCTATACCCCGCAATACTCGGTTTAATTACAAAAATTCCCCGCCATCCTTGAGCATAACAGGCTTCTAGTTGCGGCAGAGTTGCCACGGATTCATCGAGGGCGATCGAGGTGCGATATTCCTGTGCCAAGGTTAATAAATCCTGAAAATTATCTACAGGTAAAGGCTGCTCTAGAAATTCAATTTGAGGTGGTGCATCTAGTTGGTAATGTAGCTGGTGATCTTGAGGAGAATTAGCAGGGTTACTGTTGGATAAATTGAGAGAGAAATTGAGGCGATCGCATTCCTGTAACCAGAGGTGAGCTTGAGCTAAATTTAGGCTGCCGTTGGCATCTAGTCTCAGGTTTGCCCCGGCGGGAGAGTATGAATTAGCTGCCGGAGCTGCTCTAGTTCTTGTGGAATATCCGCCACCCCAATTTTCCACTTAAAAGTCCGATAACCATCTTGCCAAGGCTTTTGCCATGCTTCGAGAGCAGTTTTACCTGTGGGAAGTAGGTAGCTGAAATTACTATTATTACTAAGGTTAAATGATGAGGTTTGATCCTCCCTAGCTCCCTTTGCAAATGAGATTTGATCCCCCCCTAGCTCCCCTTAAAAAGAAGGTTTGATCCCCCCCTAGCCCCCCCTTAAAAAGGGGGGGATTTTTAGAGCATTTGATTTTGAGAAGAGGGGATTTTTCAAAGTTCCCTTGATAAAGAGAGGAATCTTTAAAGCCCCCTTTTGAAGGGGGTTGGGGGATCTCTTTAAAAACTCCAAACTTTCTACTGCACTGCTAAAACCAAATTGAGTGGCGGGGAGGCGATCGGGAATATTTTCTATCTCGTGACTGGTGATCTGCGAAGGTAAACTTTGGCAAAATTCGAGAGCGGCTTCTAAGGTTTCGGAACCAAACCAAGGAATGGGGGCAATTTCTCCATAGGTAATTTTGCTGTAAGTATTCTGGTCTCGATCTTCCCCTAGATCCCGGCAATCATCTTGTCGTTTTTCCCATAGTTTGAGGATGATCCCCGATCGTACTTCCCAGCTACCGTGATTTGTCACCAAGGGCGTAGTTAAAGGGAAACTGTAGGGGCGAAACTCTAGGTGATAGACCATAAATAAAGATTTAGTGCAAGTATACCTATTTCGGGGATCAGGCTTTAGCATATAAAGAGCTATAAGGTTTGAAGTCAAGGTTTTTGTATCCAGCCCAATTTATTAACAAATTTTTCATGGTAGAACCCAACAACTTAGTCAACGCATCTGAAAGTCTGCAAGGTTTTAATTCTCCTCAATCGCAATTACAGCCAAAATTACCGCCCCAGCCAATTAATGAAGACCTACAAAAATTACTGGAAATCTTGCCCCCAGAACTATACACCGCCATTACCCACCATCCCCAGCGAGACAAACTAGTAGAAGTGGTCATGGATTTGGGCCGATTGCCAGAAGTGCGGTTTCCCCAAGGGGCAGAGTACTTATCAGAAACTCCTGTGTCATCGGAGCAGTTAAATTATTGCCTGCAAAGAGTAGGTACTTTTAGCGGGGATAATCGAGCCGGGATTGAACGTACCCTCCATCGGATTAGTGCCATTCGCAACCGGACTGGAGCCGTGATTGGGCTGACCTGCCGGGTCGGGCGAGCAGTGTTTGGGACGATCGCCATGATTCGGGACTTGGTAGAAACGGGGCAGTCGATCCTGATGTTGGGTCGTCCGGGGGTCGGCAAAACTACGGCTCTGCGGGAAGTGGCGCGGGTACTGGCCGATGATTTGGGCAAACGGGTCGTGATTATTGATACTTCCAACGAAATTGCCGGAGACGGTGATGTTCCCCATCCTGCCATTGGCAGAGCCAGACGAATGCAGGTAGCCCGTCCCGAATTGCAGCACCAAGTCATGATTGAGGCGGTGGAAAACCATATGCCAGAGGTGATTGTCATTGATGAAATCGGCACAGAATTAGAAGCCCTAGCCGCCCGGACGATCGCTGAACGGGGAGTGCAACTGGTGGGGACAGCCCACGGGAATCGTCTCGAAAACCTGATGAAAAATCCCACCCTCTCCGACTTAGTGGGGGGTATCCAAGCTGTCACCTTGGGAGATGATGAGGCTCGCCGACGGGGTTCCCAAAAAACTGTCTTGGAACGAAAAGCCCCCCCGACCTTTGCCATTGCCATTGAAATGCTGGAGCGGCAACGCTGGATTATCCATGAAAATGTCGCCGATAGTATGGATCAACTCCTGCGATCGAAGGAACCGAATCCTGAAGTGCGGACGGTGAACCAAGCAGGAGAAGTGGTCATTAGTCGAGAATTTATCGATCGACCAGTGCCACCGAGGGTTCCCTTGGGGATGGAACGAGGTAGCGATCGCCCCTACGATCGTCCCGATGAAAGGTTAGGAGAGCGGGGCTTCGATAGTTTCGATTCTAGCCGCCGGGATAGCTCCACGGTTTATCCTCTCAAACCTACAGGTTGGCGCACCACGGGGCAGATGACCCCCATTTCCGAGGCTAGAATAGGCAGAAAAGAGTTTGAGGCAGAAAAACCTGAGCCGGATTTTGCTCAACTTTTGGATCAGTCTTGGCAGGATGATAACTTGATTCATCTGGGTTTCACTGCCAACGGCGAAGATTTACCCCTCCATGTCTATCCCTACGGAGTTAGCCGCCAGCAACTAGAGCAGGTGATTCAAGTGTTGAATTTGCCAGTAATTCTCACGAAGGATATGGAAAATGCCGATGTGATCTTAGCCCTGCGATCGAACCTGAAGCACCAATCGAAACTCCGCCCGATCGCCAGAGCTAGACATATTCCCATCCACACCCTGAAGGCTGGCACAATTCCCCAGATTACCAAGGCTCTCCGCCGTCTGTTGGATATGGATGACCCCGCCATGCCCGAAACCACTGATGTCCGTCTGTTTGCCCCCAGTGGAGCGGAGGATGAGATCGAAGCCCTAGAGGAAGCCCGCCTCGCCGTGGAGCAAATTGTGATCCCCAAGGGACAGCCAGTGGAGTTGTTGCCTCGATCGGCCAAAGTCCGCAAGATGCAGCACGAGTTGGTGGAGCATTACCGCCTAAAATCCAACAGTTTTGGAGATGAACCCAACCGTCGCCTCCGCATTTATCCCGCCTAGGGCTAGATAGCTTATATGCCAAAGTTAAGTAAGTTAAAAATATCTTGAGCTGATAACCGCCAATCCTGTAAAACATCTAAAACAGGCAATTTATCTGTCCCTTGTTTTGTCTCTGGCAATGCGTCTCCCACAAAAACCATAACAATTTCTTGGGCTGGGGAAATTAACCAGCCTAGTTGTGAACCGTTTCTAATAGCTAAACTGATCTTATTAACTACTAATAAAGGTGATTGTCCGGGGGAGAGAATTTCTATTAACCAATCAGGAGGAATTGCAATTTTATTCGCCACTCGTCCCTGTGATTCTAGGGGAATATTTTCCCATTTGAGGACAGAAATATCCGGCACAATTGATTGACTGCCCACAGAACTACTAAAGGTACAGCGTAATTCGGGAAAGGCATAGGCAATTTTTCTTGGTTTGGCTAGATGATTAATGGCTATGACAATTTCTGATTGTAATGTGCTGTGCTGACCTTGGGGCATGGGCTTTTGATAGATTTCACCATCAATATATTCCTGGGCAGGTTTTGTTTCTGCTAAAGTTAGAAACTCTTCAAGGGAAATACAATTCAATGGAATCTGAGGAGCGATCGCCATATTTTATTCCTCCATCTTTGGAAAGTTAGGATCAAAAATTTGCTCGCCGTTAAAGGGACAACTAGGAGGTAAATCTGGGTAATCTAAGGGCGTTTCCCGGACTGCTAAATCTAAAGCTGATTCGTAACCTTCGGTAATTGCCTCTGCCAGGTAGGGCTTAAGACTAAGGA
>JAAUUE010000232.1 GCA_012031635.1 Coleofasciculaceae cyanobacterium SM2_1_6
AATACCCCTCATCCCCCAACCCCTTCTCCCCTTGAGGGAGAAGGGGAGTAAGACTAATTTTTCTTGTTCCCTCCCCCGTTCTGGGAGAGGGTGAGGGTGAGGGCTTCAGATTTTGTCGAACTCACGTAATTGTTCACTGCTAACTGTTCACTGTTAATTGTTCACTGTTAATTGGTTTGTAGGGGAGAAGGGGAAATCTCCTCGGTCATGCTGGCAGGAATTTCAATCACGGGGCGATTGACGGCAATCATCAGTAGCTCTGGGCGATTACTGGGGCTGGGTTCCTGTACTATTTGCAGAGGTAAACTCTGGGTAGAAGGACGCATCAAGGAAAAAGCTCCCACAGCCAAAGCGGCGATCGCTCCCCCGAAGCCGAGTATAAATCTTTGCTGCCGTCTTCGATCGACCTTGGCAAACACACGCTGGCAGAGTTCACCAGAAGATTGAGTCGGGACGGGTACAGGCAGGCTATCAAAATTTTGGCGGAGTCTGAGCAAGCGCCGATAAAGTCTTTGTATTTCTTCGTCGGTACTCAACAGTTGCTGGACTCGTTGCCGTTCGATCGCTGTCACTTCCCCATCCAAGAAAGCACTCAGTAGTTCAAAGTCATCTTTTTCTAAGCCATTCAATTCTGGAGATTGACCAAAGAAGTTTTGACTAAATTTATCGGTAGGGTTTTGATTGTAGGCGTTGGTGTTGTCAAACATTGGATATCACCCCCTAGGGGATCGGGCAGAATAGGTTTTGGTTCTTGATGTGAAAATTTTAAGACTAAATTAACGGTTTGCAAGTAATCGGGGAAATCGATGAAGCATTAACTAACAATTAACCAGAAATCAACTTATTAGCTATTTGAATTAAATATAGCAGTCCTAACTGATTTTACCCGCCTGCGGTGGGTGAAATAACCTACCAGCAGCAATCTAATTTAGAAAATGATTTAGGATCGCTATATCTAAACTAATTACTTAATCATGGAGTTCCTTAATTATCTAACTATTTATTTAACTAATGATTTGCATCAATTTGTATTACTCAAATAAATTATCTAGTTATCCAAATAATCATGGAGTAGAAACTGGAGTCTCGCTCTAGCTCTGGCAATTCTGGATTTGACAGTACCCAAGGAGACTTGGGTGATTTCAGCGATCTCTTCGTAGGATAAGCCTTGAATTTCTCGCATAATAATCGTGGTGCGGAATACTTCTGGTAAGTCGGCGATCGCTGTCTGGAGTTGCTCATAAAATTCACGAGTACTCATATTTTGATCGGGGCTGGGCTGATCGGCAGCAATTTCCCAATCCATTTCCCCATCACTGAGGCGGCGGGGAGCATCAAGGGAGAGGGGATGGGCGTGGCGCTTGCGCTTACGTAGTTCATCATAAAACAAGTTAGTGGTGATTCTACTTAGCCAGCCCTGAAACTTGACTGGTTCTTGAAGCCGTTGGATATGCCGATAGACTCGGAGCCACACTTCCTGAGCCAGATCAGCCCGGTCTTGCCAGTCGGGAGCGAGGTGATAGAGAATTTTGTCCACATGGGATTGATACCGCCGGAGAAGTTCGGCAAAGGCGGCTCGATCGGGGCTAGTTCCTAGCTGGCAAAACTGGATTAATTCGTAATTGGAAAGCTTATCTGGAGACACTGGTTTTTGAGGGATTGTCACCTCAGACGACCAAGATACAGGAATTGATGTACTCATGGGTGGCTCTAGGAAAAATAATATAATTCTTTATTGTAGATATATTTATAGATAGCCAGATTTGCCCAATAGTTCCCGAAATTTAGGATTAATCTAGGTCTGGCAGAGGAGATTTTTGTTCATAGTTGGGGGCATAAACTTGGAGGAGACTACTCACCTGCCGGAGGACATCGGTACCGTTGCTTTTGCCTAGGGCTGCCCGCTCCGAGCCGAAATCTGGGTGGTCTACATTCTGGGTGATGGCTTCCATTACCTGCTGGGTAATTAGCTCATGGAGGGCTTCCTTGGCTCTTTGGCGCTGATATCTGGCACCTTCTTCGGTGGTGGCGTAGAGGGGCGGCAGACGGTTGAGGGCGTAGGCAGCGATATCTCCCACATCGAGGACTCGATCGCTACTTTGTTCAATTTCAGCGACCCTAGTGATGGATTCAGTTAAAACCAGTTCCTCCATGACATTAATAAATTGCTTCCGGGGAACTGCAACTACTTCTCCCGTTAACAGTGCACCCATGAGTCGATCGAGAGCCATGTATTCTTCGATGGACAACTCCGAAGCTGTATCACAAATGCGCCCCACTTCCGTTTCCATCACCGGGGTCAGATAGCCATCCTGTAGGGCTTGTTTAACGATTGTTTCTATGGTCATAAGTTTCCGATGTGGATAGTGTCCCTCTGTCAGCAATTAACCACTTCCCCAGAGTTGAGCAATTATATCTCAAAAATATCATAAGCCAATATGGATTAATGCAAATGCTCTCAAGAAACTACTTGCAGGTTATTTGAGAGCTTATTTCAGGTTATTGCTAAATATTTAGTTGTATTGAGGCAGTACTTATTCGGCAATTCTCACAGCCGTGCCACTAGCAGCCACCATTAACATACTTCCGCCGCCACTGAGACTAATAGTTTCGTAGTCTAGATCAATGCCAATAACAGCATTTGCCCCAAGTTTTTGTGCCTGCTCACTCATCTCTCGAATGGCTGTATCCTTGGCTTCCCGCAGAGATTTTTCGTAGGCTCCCGATCGACCGCCGACAATATCCCGAATTCCAGCAAAAAAATCCTTAAAAATATTGGCTCCCAGAATGGCTTCGCCACTCACAATGCCCAAATGGGCAGTCACGCGTTTTTCACCGACACTATCTGTTGTAGTTAAGATCATGTTTTTGAGCAAATTCAACTGAATAATCTTTGGTATTCTCGATCGTATCCTTGCATATCTTTAGCTATGGTATGTCATGGGAGCCAAATTTGTCATGGACTATCCTCAGTTATTTTTGGGGCTATGTTTCTCTATGTTGTTCTTCATATTTTTCTGGATATTTTTCTGGATATTTTTCTGGATATTTTTCTGGATATCTTTCTCGATCGGGGGCATATTTTTCTAAACTCTTAAATCCCGCTACTTCCGACAAAATATACAGGGGTCTGCCCTTCACCTGTTCATAGATCCTACCGACATACTCCCCCAAAATCCCGATACTCACCAACTGCACTGCCCCCAGAAAGAAAATCCCAATCATAATTGTGGCAAACCCTGTGAGGGGGGAACCGGGAGTTTGTAAGCGCCAGTAGAGAATCAAGATGCCCATGAAGACGGCGGCGATCGAGGCTAATAAACCAACATAGGTAGATAGGCGCAGGGGAATCCGAGAAAAAGAAACTAAGCCATTAATTGCCAAGGAAAGGGATTTGCCAAAGGTATATTTTACTTCCCCGGCATAGCGGGGATCCCGTTCGTAGAAAACGGCAGTTTGCTGGAACCCTACCCAAGACCTGAGACCCCGCAGGTAGCGATCGCGCTCTGGCATTTCATTCAACACATCTACCACCATCCGATCGAGCAGGCAAAAATCTCCCGTATCCGTAGGAATATCCACGTCCGCCAGATTCTTGAGGATGCGATAAAACAGGTAGGCGGGCAGGCGTTTTGACCAACTTTCTTGGTGGCGTTTGGTGCGTTGGGCATAAACCACTTGATAGCCCTCCCGCCAGCGATCGATCAATTGGGGAATCAACTCCGGCGGATCCTGCAAATCCGCATCCAGAATCACCACCACCCGCCCTCTGGCATAGTTCAACCCTGCACTCACCGCCACCTGATGCCCAAAATTTCGGGCAAAACTCAGATAACAAACCCGTGGGTCTTGAGCTTGGAGTTCCCGCAATAGACTAAGGGTGCGATCGCTACTGCCATCATTTACAAAAATCAACTCCACTGCCCCATCAAGGCGACCCATCACCTGGTGCATCCGCCGATAAAGTTCGGGAATACTTTTTTCCTCATTAAAAACCGGAATAATCAAAGAATATTCAGGACTAGGGGCTAGGGCATCATAATTAGTTCTCTTGTGGTTACTGAGAAAGGGAAAATTTGTCATGGATTTATAGATTTATGGCGGCTCTGGATGGAAAATAGTTTGCGAAACTTGAGATTAAATTTGGAGATTAAATTTGGAGATTAAATTTGGGGATTAAATTTTGGATTAATGCTGGGGTATTAATTCGGGAATAGTTGTGGGAGTTAATTCTGAGATAGTTAAGACTTATACAATTGCTGCCGTTAACCATCCTCGGTAGGAGGATCAAGACCCTGCGTCCTTACTAGATTACGGGGATTAATTCTGGGGTCGGTATTGACATAGCATCGGGTTCGGTAATGTACCCGGCTTGAATACTGGATTGTAGCCCCGTTTCGATGACCTGCCAGAGAGCCGGGGCAAAGGCTTGGATCGGAGCCATGCGCTTTTTGATTTGTTGGGGAGTAATGTTATGGATGCGCCAAGTGCCGCCTTGGGTTTGCTGGTTTTGTAAGAAAGGCTGGAGCCGATCGAGCACCGTGGCAAACTGAGCATCGGCGGTTTGTTGGGCTTCAAATTCATCCCAGATAGCCCGGATTTCAGGAGCTTGGGCTGGGGGCAGGAGACCAAAGAGGCGATCGGCCGCCTGTAACTCTCGCAAATTCTTATCCTCATTGCCTTGGGCATCGTAGCAAAACGTATCCCCCGCATCAATTTCTACCAGATCATGGACAAGGAGCATTTTAATCACTCGCAATAGATCCACCCCTGGGGGTGCATACTCAGCGAGGACGATCGCCATCATGGCCAAATGCCAAGAATGTTCAGCACTATTTTCCCGGCGGGAAGCATCGGTAATCAAGTTCTGACGGAGGATATTCTTGAGTTTGTCAATCTCGACAATAAATTGGAGTTGTTGAGCTAGTTTGGGGTCAATCACGTTACCGAGTTCCTGCTTCTAAAATTTCTATGAGTTGACGGATTTGGTGCTTGGTCATCTGTTGGATGATCACCTTGGCAGCGGCTCTGGGTTCGAGGGGCAGCATAACTTGGGGAACTTTGGCGACTTCGCTGAGTTTCTGGAGGGCGGGGCTGGGGGCGATCGCACTATTCTTACCTGTCTGAATCCAGTCACTAGCTTGTTTGATTTCCTTAATCACTACCGGGGCAAGGGCTTGATAGGAGTTATCATTGTTGGCGATCGCTGCCTGAGCCGCCTTGATCAAAGTTTGCCAATTTTCCCGGTCTCGCTCCATCTGGGCTAACTGACTACACATACTCTGGAGTTGTTGCCGACTATTAGGGGTTTCTTTTTGCTTAAAGAGCTGTAACATTTGCCGGAGGATATTAATAGTCTGGGGCGCAAAGTTGGCATCGGGAATTTTGATAGTGGTGGTGCTTTTCGCTATGGGGACAGGAGCCGGAGCACCGCCACTCTGCCTTTGGAGATAGCTTTGGAGTTGGGCAAAGGTGGGTTGGGCACTCTGCATGATCCTTGTCGCTTCGTCATCCTGCAAGCCGTAGGGGGTCTGCAACTTTTCCACCAATTCTTTGAGAATGTCGTACCCACTCAAAAACAGGGTTTCTAGCTGCTGGTCAATTTTGATGGGATATTCCTTGAGAATCTTGAAGCCATCTTCTAGTTGGTGGGCTGTGCTTTGGATGCTGGTGTAGCCCAACATCGCCGCCCCGCCCTTCACAGAGTGGGCTGCCCGAAATAGCTCATTCATCCGCTCGTTGTCTGAAATTACAGCTTTTAGCTCTAGCAATCCTTTTTCCAGAGTTTCTAGATGTTCGTTAGCTTCATCAATAAAGTAGCCTAAGATTTCCTGCTTCCCTGAGTCCACCAGCGTACTCCTTAAACATTAATTTGCTGAATCTCGATCGACCACCTATAGTCAACCTTTATTTAGTCAACCTACAATCAATCTACAATACTAAAGATATTAACTTATCGCCCCCCTTTCATGGCAATTCCCCCAAGTTTTTCTCAAACAAGTCTTTTCTTATTTTCGGGAAACGGAATTATCATGACCGCACAAAAATTACTTCAGTTAGTGCGATAGTCAGCGATCGCCACTCCCATCTGGAGAATCTCTGCCTCATGGATTTCATCTCGCCACGGCTCTTGGCGGGCGGTGGTTTGCCAGTTTTGGAGGGAAGGAAGAGAGAGGAGGCGGTGAACGTAGGCTAGGGCTGGTTCACTAAGGGCCAGATCGTAGGTTTGGACTCGAAAGGCAACCGGAGCAAAGAAGGCATCCACGGCAGTGAAGCTCGCCCCCGCCAAGAAGTTACCCCCAAAACGAGTTAAGCCCTGATTCCATAATTCATCAAGGCGATCGAGGTCTTTTTGTAAAGCGGGAGATATTTCCCTAAGCTGCACCCGTAAACCACAGTGCATAGAACACTGTTGACGCAAAGCCTCAAACCCAGAATGCATCTCTGCTGTAGCTGATCTTGCCCAAGCTCTCGCTGCCCGGTCTGCTGGCCAAACTCCTTGGTGCTGCTCTGCTAGATACTCCACGATCGCAAGGGAATCCCAAATTACCAACTCCCCATCATGGAGACAGGGAACTCTACCATTGGGGGAAAAAGTTCTAAAGGTAGACCAGTTGGAACCTGCCCCGAAGGGAACGAGCTTTTCTGTGAAGGGAATGCCTAATTCTTGCATCAAGACCCAAGGACGCAGAGACCAAGATGAATAAATTTTGTTGGCAATGTAGAGGGTATACATGAGTTTCTAGTTTCAGTGATCAGTTAACAGTGATCAACTTTTATCGCAGTCTTTGAATAAAAACAATCTCTGATTTTTCACTACTTCCAGAGCAAGCCAATAAAATCTAACATTGCCCTCTTGTTGTCTCGGTTAACCCTTGGGGTTTTGCAGAGAATATTCGGCAAGAACTGCCCTATTCTACCCAAAAATCTGATCCAGAAATTTACTTTGGGAATCTCCTTGACATTATTTTGGTGATTTCTACTATAATTAAAAGAAACTTAACCCCTTATCACCATGATCACGGAAGACCAACAACTGACAGTGCAGCCAGAGGACTACAGCCTGCTGACGGATCTTTACCAATTGACAATGGCGGCGTGTTACCTAGGGGAAGGAATGGCGGAACAACGGGCAAGTTTTGAAATTTTTGTCCGCCGCTTACCTGCTGGCTACGGTTACTTAATTGCCATGGTTTAGCCCAAGCCCTTGATTACCTGAGTAAATTTAATTTTACGCCAGCGCAGATCAAAGCCCTCCAAGGTACAGGAATTTTTCAGGATGCTCCCTCTGGG
>JAAUUE010000233.1 GCA_012031635.1 Coleofasciculaceae cyanobacterium SM2_1_6
GGCTTGGTTTAACCTTGTGCCTTACCGGGAAGTCGGCATTTTGGCGGCGGAATATCTGGCGGCAGAGTTTCAGATGCCCTACGTGGACATTACACCCATGGGGTGGTGGAAACAGCGAGATGTATTCGCAAAATTGAGCAGATCCTCAAGACTCAAGGGGCAGAGGTGGATTATGCTGACTACATTGATAATCAGACTCTCCACGTTTCCCAAGCAGCTTGGTTCTCTCGGTCGATCGACTGCCAAAACCTGACGGGCAAAAAAGCCGTAGTCTTCGGGGATTTAACCCATGCGGCGGCGATGACGAAGATTCTCGCCAGGGAAATGGGTATCCATGTGGTGTGCGCCGGAACCTATTGCAAGTACGATGCAGAGTGGTTCAGAGAGCAGGTGAGCGAGTATTGTGACGAGGTGATGATCAGTGAAGATAATGGAGCGATCGGCGATATGATTGCCCGCATTGAACCCTCAGCAATTTTTGGCACCCAAATGGAGCGCCATGTAGGTAAGCGTCTCGATATTCCCTGTGGGGTGATTGCTGCGCCGATCCATGTCCAGAATTTCCCCATTGGTTATAAGCCTTTTCTGGGTTACGAAGGCACAAACCAAATCACTGACCTGATCTACAATTCCTTCACCCTCGGCATGGAAGATCATCTGCTGGAAATCTTCGGCGGTCACGACACCAAGGAGGTAATCACCAAGGGAATTTCTGCCGACTCTGACCTGAACTGGACGAAGGAAGCCCAAGGCGAACTAAATAAAGTTCCCGGTTTTGTCCGGGGTAAGGTGAAGCGGAACACCGAGAAATTTGCCAGAGAAAGAAATCTCGACAAAATCACCCTAGAGGTCATGTACGCTGCTAAGGAAGCCGTGGGCGCTTAATTAAAATTGGTAGTGTTAAATGAAGTAGTTTGGTTATGTAGCGATCCTAAATCTTTTTCTGAATTAGATTGCTGCTGGGAGGTTATGCCACCCGCCTGCGGCGGGTGAAATCCTTTAGAACTGCTATAGGACAACTTTAAGAGCTTGTTCTATAACTTCTTGGTATGCTGCCACACCATATAATCGATAAGCAATTTGATCAATTTGCGATTGAATTTTTGTTTGTCGCAGCAAAATATTTTCTAAGTCCGATCGCCCAACTTCTTGCTGTACTCGTTGCTCGATTACTTCTAAAGTTCTCAAATTACTAATGCGATCGCGATCATAGCGATAAACTTTAAGAGCTTCAAGGGCGGAGTTTACTAAGTTACTAACATCATGGGTAAGCTTTTTTTTGCGGCGAAAATCTGGATCAAACTCAATTAAATAAATTAATCGGGCTAGTAAATAACGGCGGAGGAAATTATTCCGAATTTTCACATTTATAAGTTCAACCCATTCTCGATCGCCTTCTTTCCAATCTTCATCTTCGGTAATTTCTCCCCAAAGGCCATAACCATCTATGGTTGGCTCAATTTTTAGCGAGAGTAAATGTCCTTCACGATTTGGGTAAGGGCTTTCATATTCGACATCTGCACCATAGTCACCTGTGATGTTGTGGTAATGGGTGGCGGTGACTTCGGTATAAGGGATAGTTGAGGATTTGGCTTGGTAGGTGGTGACGACTGAGTAGCGATCGCTCCAAACTTGATGGGCTTCTTTGCCCAGTTGGGCTAATTCTTGAAAGTCTGGGTTATTTTCTGGTTGTTCAAATACAGGAATTGGTAAATCACCAACTTGATTCTCGAAATATTCAAACATTCCTTTTCCTGTAAGTTTACCAATACCGCCTAAGGCTCTGTAACGAAATTCTAAGGGCTTGGAATTGAGCAAAGCACAAATATAATAGAGAGTATCTACACTTGTATTTTTAAATTTTACAAAGCCAGCTACATCACTTTTAAATCCCAATAAACCGTCTTCATCAACAGCAAATTTATTAGTATTGGCTCGGCGGGGAAAGAATATTTTAGGCTCAAATAGCCCAACTCTCGATCGATGTAAATGAAACCACTCATAGCCACCAGACTTAAAGACTTTTCTTGCTTCTAATAGCTGACGATGAGATTTCAGATAATTTTGTAAGACTTTAGGAATATCTTCCCATTCGGTATCACGACTGTAATAGATAATTTGAGTTTCTGGGGGCTTATGTCCAAATCCATGAATAGATGAAATTGCAACTCTAGGACGTAAAAACTCTTTAGGGAATCTACGAATAAAATCACCTTCAAAAATCTCATCAAGTCCTGTATCTATACCCTTCATAAATTTTCCATAGCTTGATAGTTCTAGTTTTTGACCTTTACGATCAATTTCACTAAATATATGACTATAAGGGGAAATTTCCCATCTATCAGATTTCAAGTTTTCTTGGTTGACTTCAACCTTAGCAAAGCCATTATCAATAGATAATTCTAAGTTTTTAGGAATTGCAACTTTAGCTTTATCAAAATCAAGAACATAATCAGTTACAAAATTACTTTCAGCATTAGGAATTTCTTTTTGATATTGAATAATACAAGTAGCAATCCCTGCATTAAAAACTTTATGACCTAAGAAATCTAGAAGATAGCTAATTTTTGTATTTTGACTGAGAAAATCACGCAAATTCTTTGATTTGTCACCTTGAATAAAAGCCCGTGAAACAATAAAACTCAAGGTTCCTGCTTGCTTGAGTAATTCATAACCCCAACGTAAAAAGTAAAATAGAATATCGGTTTTATCGGTGTAAATATCTGCATAAACTGTTTTTAGCCATAATAATTCCGAGGCTCCCCTGCCAAAGGTAGCATCAACACTAAAATAGGGAGGATTACCAATAATCGCCGTAAATCCTTTTTGATTTGCTGGTAAGCGGAGATCGAAAATATGAGGAAATTCTACTTGCCAGTTAAAAGGACGTTTACTAATTGCCTCTTCCAACGCTGTAGAGATTAATATCAGTGCTGATTTCAATCGCTCAAGATCATTAACTGTCCAATCCTGCAATACCTCTAAAGATTTTGACGTAAGATACTCACGAATAGAGATAATTTCCTTCTCACTGGCTTCTCGATTTTTGATTGACTTAATTGCTTCTTGTAAACTAGTATCACTAGCAAAAAAAGCAGTCAAGACAGGATTAATTTGTTGGTTAATCTCTGTAATACAATGCTCTAAACTTGTTACCGATCGAGTGCGATCGAGTTCTGATAAATCCACATCTCTAGCCATAATTGCCAAATCCGCAGCCCTGATCAACTCCGCCGACACAGGCTCTAAATTAGCCGGAGAATGGATTAAGCTATTACCAACCCGGATATTCAAAGAAAGTGCTGGCAACTTAGAATGGAGAGTTTTATGCCTACCATGTAAATTGGGAGGGGAGCGAAGTAATCTTATCCATAATGATAATTGCGCCAAAAGTACAGCCTGCGGATCGATATCCACGCCATGCAGCATTTTCACTATAATACTTTCTTCAAGATTATTAATCGGAATTGCCGCCATATGACTAAATAAATCGCCATTACCTGAAGTCAAATTAGGATTTTCACAGGCTTTGTTATAACGTTTTAATTCTTCTAATAAATAATCAAAAGCTCCTAATAAAAACAAACCTGAGCCACAGGCAGGATCGCAAATAGTAATTTCAAAAACCGAACTAGCAACATTATAGGCTTCAGTAAAATTATGGGCTTGTAGTAAAGCGATCGCTGATCAATTTTTGGCTCTACCAAAGGCTGCAAAGTTTGATAAATAATTCGCTTCACAATATATTCAGGTGTATAAAAAACTCCCTCCTGCTTGCGAGTTTGTTGATTTTCTAGAATTCTGACTTGATGATTATCTTCAATTAACTGGTGAGCTAAAAACTGCTCATAGGCAGTCCCTAAAATATCCTGAGTTAAAGTTGTGAAATCATAATTATAAATAGAACGATATTCTGTTAGAGTTCCGGCAATTGCATAAAGTAAAGCCTCTTGAGGGACTGCATTAACGATAATTAATGGCTCTAAATATTCACTGTCAATATCTAATTCATCTACCCACGACGGATGAAAAAGTTCTGTATTATAGCCAACCCAAGTATGTCGAAATCCCTTACGAAGCTCGTCAATAAAAGGTAAATCAGCAAAGGTTTCTTGCCAATTATAATAAATCCTGCCCAAATAGTTATAGGGCATTTCTGAACTAAAGGCTTCTAGCAATCGAATCAACAAAAACCGATTAAGAATTACCTGCGATGCTTCTCTAATTTTCTCTAAACTAAGTTCGGGTTGTGATGCTTTAATCCCGTTTGCCAGAATCGCTCGCCAAATCTTCAAATCTGCTAAGAATCTTGCCCCTAAACCTTCTCTAGTATTTTCTGTATAGTAAGCAGTTAATCGATCGCTCCTTAAATTCTCCCTAGCCAAACAACTATAAAGCCGTTCTACTAATTCAGGATCATTTTGCAAATCTTCAATCTTAAATTGCCAAAATGGTTTCTTATCCTGTAAGCGCAATACATACCATTCTCGAAAATTTGATAAAACTATCCATAGGACAGGCTGTTCATTGGCAATATCTAAACTGTAATCCCGTAAATAATCTAAAACCTGCTGTTTATTTGCTTCCCAAATATTTGCATCCCAAAGACTTTTTGCCTCAAACATCAGCACAGGAATAGCATTAGTTGCAGGCTTGAGTAAATAATCAACCCAAGTCATAGTCCGAATCAAACTTCTAATTTTCCCCTCTGGTGTGCGATATTCAGGTATGTAACCTAAAGTATTTAATAGAGGTTCTAATAATCGACTTTTAGTTTCAGCTTCTGGCTGTCCTGCTCGTTTCAATTGCCGCATTTCTTCCGCTTCACTCACTAAACGAGAAATTTCAGACTGAAAATTTACAAAGGACATAATTACAGAAGATTGACGATTTGTATTGATTATTAAGTGATTTGAGCTTTAACTATAGTTTTTTCTTCCCTATTTTATAGTGTCTACTCCTCTTGCTAGATATATTTTTGGCACTAATCCTCGATAACCTCGTGAAACTTCCTGCAACGTGGAATCAGGGCTTAGGGGAAATACTGACCCAGACAGGGATGGTAGACTGGTTAAGTTAAGGAAAGTTCGTGGTAGTCGATCGCTGACCTGAGCATCTTCTCGATCGTGATCTGGATACCCAAACTTTTGCTGAGTAGAGAATCAGAAAATCTATGGAACTTATGAAAACCCTGCGGGGGACTAGGGATATTCTGCCCGCCGAGACTGTTGTTTGGCAACGGGTGGAAGCCGTCGCCCGGCAGATTCTGACTAATGCTGCCTACGGAGAAATTCGCACTCCCATTTTTGAGCAAACCGAACTATTTGCCCGGGGGATCGGGGAAGCTACGGATGTGGTGGGGAAGGAAATGTATACGTTTACCGATCGAGGCGATCGATCCCTGACCCTCAGACCAGAAAACACCGCCGGAGTTGTGCGGGCTTTAATTGAACACAAATTAATGGCTCTGGGAGGAGTGCAGCGTCTGTGGTATACCGGAGCCATGTTCCGTTACGAGCGCCCCCAAGCCGGGAGACAGAGGCAGTTTCACCAGATCGGGGCTGAGGTATTTGGCAGCCATAGTCCCAGAGCCGATGTGGAAGTGATTGCCCTCGCTACCCAAATTTTGCAGACCTTGGGCTTAAAAAATCTCCGCCTTGATCTCAACTCTGTGGGTAATGGGGACGATCGCCAAGCCTACCGCCAAGCCCTAGTGGATTATTTCACTCCCTACCAAGCTGATCTAGACCCCGATTCCCAAGACCGCCTCACCCGCAACCCCCTCCGCATTCTCGATAGCAAAGATGCCAAAACTCAAGCGATCGCCCAACAAGCTCCGAGTATTTTGGATTATCTCGGCACGGATTCTCAGCAACACTTTGCCCAGGTACAGGAACTGCTGGGGGATTTAGGGATTAGCTATCAGTTAAATCCTCGCCTCGTCCGGGGGCTAGATTATTATACCCACACAGCTTTTGAGATTATTTCCGATGATTTGGGTGCGCAGGCCACGGTTTGTGGCGGGGGTCGCTATGATAACCTCGTGGGACAGTTGGGGGGAGAAAACACTGCGGGGGTCGGTTGGGCGATCGGGTTGGAGCGGTTAATTCTCTTGCTGCAACAGTTGGGAGAAACCTCAGAGCCTCAGTTAGATTTCTATGTGATTTCCAAGGGAGAACTTGCCGAAAAACAGGCAGTAGTTTTGACCCACAAACTGCGAACTCAAGGATTTAGTCTCGAACTAGACCTCAGTGGCAGTGCGATCGGCAAACAATTTAAGCGAGCCGATCGATCTAAAGCCCTAGCTTGTCTAATTTTGGGGGATGCTGAAGCTGAAAACGGCACAGTGCAACTTAAGGTTTTAGCCACCGGGGAACAGAGGTCGATCGACCAAGCCACGATCCTGAATGACCCCCAAACCCTACGCCGGGAATTAGCCCTAGTTTCCTCCTGAATACCCCTTGACGTATTAGAATCAAACAGAAGTATATTCACACAATAGCAAGTAAGTAGTAATTAACCATCTCAAATACATACTTATTTCAGCACCATTGCAGCGACATTCTCAAACTATTCTAACTGTCAACAAATACTGAGCGATCGGCAATCCTGTATAACCCCATATAACGTTTTCCAAATACCTAGTAATCATCAAATTAAGTATCAAACTATTAAGAGAAGATTCTATCAATATTTTCTGCTGGTTTGTTTACCGCATAACCAAGGTCTAGAACAGGCCAGAATCTAACCATAACAGGTATGTGACAGATAGAAAATAGACCCTAGCCAGTTACTAAATAGGGAGGAAAACAATAAAATGCTTAGATATTAGAAAAACCAGACAAGCTAACTCTGTATTAAGTTCCTTGATTTTTTGTATTATTTCCCAAATAGTTATTGTTTAGTCCTCATCCTCAAAAAACAGGAAACAGTTCCCCTTAGATCACGTCAAGATCAACGAAATTATTTAAACTGGTAAGCTCCATGAAAAGATCAATAATTCGTAAATTTATAGCCGCAATTTTAGCCACATTAACTTTCTCGATCGCCCTTGTGAGTCACTCCCAATCTAGTCTTTTTACGGCGGCGGAAGTGGATCAAAGTAAGTTTGTCGTGATGGCAATTCCTGCCAGTCAAGGGAATCTTTATCAATTAGTTATTGTTGAACAAATTACCAATGCCCGCAACTGTTGGAGTGAAAGTGGGATTAATCCTACCAGAGTTGAACCCCTACTATTACAGTTTGATTTTAGTGGGATTTGTGGACGGGCGACAGATAGTAATGG
>JAAUUE010000234.1 GCA_012031635.1 Coleofasciculaceae cyanobacterium SM2_1_6
CCTGACCCTAGAACAAAATCCAACAACAAATCCTCGATGACAACACCCTCATCGCCTCCTATTCCCTCGGCAAAGACAAAAGCTATCTCTGGTTAATTAGCAAAACCGAGATGACTAGCTATGAACTGCCAAACCAAAAGACCATCGAAAAGCTCGTCGAAAAAGCTCGATCGGAATTCACTACCAGATCTCGTGACAGAAATACTTTAGTTATTGAAACTTCCGAACTGAGCAATCTCCTCCTCAAACCCATCCTAGAAAAAATTGGTAACAAACGCCTAGTAATTATCAGTGATGGAACCTTGCAACACATTCCCTTTGGAGCCTTACCCGACCCCAGAGTTGAGAGATACCAACCCCTGCTGATCAGTAACGAAATTCATTACCTACCCTCCGCCACCACCCTACAAACCATCCGTACCGAAACCCAAAATCGACCCACCGCCCCCAGAAGTATTGCTCTCATTGCCGATCCTGTCTTTCAGGCTAATGATCCACGAGTCAGGAACGGTATCGCTGCCCCTAGCAATAATCCCCTGTCCCTTACCGCCCAAAATGCAGCCACTGCCACCCGTGAAGCCAGAGGCGAAGACTGGGAGCGACTTCCTCATACCCGCCTCGAAGCCGAAACCATTCTGAAGCTATTTCCCCCCGATCGCAGCCTCTCCTTTTTTGACTTCAACGCCAATCGAGCCAATGCCCAGAGTGAGCAACTTTCCCAATACCGCTTCATTCACTGGGCGACCCACGGTTTTGCCAACCCCAAAAAGCCCGAACTATCAGGAGTGATTATGTCTCTGGTGCAGGAAAACGGACAACCCCAAGATGGTTATCTGCTCCTAGGAGATATTTTTAACCTCAGCTTCAATGCCGACCTCGTAGTACTCAGCGCCTGTCAAACCGGAGAAGGGGAAGTAGTCCAAGGAGAGGGATTAATCGGTCTCACTAGAGGCTTGATGTATGCCGGGACATCGAGGGTTGTCACCAGCCTGTGGTCAGTCCCAGACGAGCAAACAGCCGTTTTGATGGGGAAATTCTATGGAAAAATGCTGCAACAGAATCTCCCACCGGGGGAAGCCCTAAGAGCCGCCCAAATAGAGATGTTTCGGACTCCGGGTCAGTGGGCGCCCTTCTACTGGGCAGCTTTTACCTTGCAGGGGGAATGGAATTAGTTGCGGATCTATGGAAATTTTAGAACTCTACTTGTAAATCATCCATGATTTTATTGATGGTGGCGGGATCACCTTTGGAGTAATAACCTGCATTAATTTCGGCAATTTTTTGCAGAGCCGCCGCATCAAAACTGCCTTCATCGCCATAGCCGATCGTAAAGAAAGCAATACGATCGTCCCCAGAGAAACCACTAGTTTTTAATTCCCCCTCCAGTTGCTCCAGACTAGTATTCGAGCCAGAATCCTCACCATCGGTCAAAACCAGCACCGCATTAATCGCTTGGGGATCCCGATTTTGGCGTAACCAGTTCCGGGCGGTTAACACCGCATCGTAGAGACGAGTGCCGCCATTGGCTTGGAGGCTGTTCACAAACTCAATTCCCCGTTGTTTGCCCGTGGGAGTTCCTTCTACCATCACTGGGGGACGAATCTCTGTATCAAAATCAATCAAGATAATCTTTTCTTTTGGACCTAAATTGTTAATGTAATTCAAGAGAGTACCTTGGACTGCGGGCAGTTTGTTCCCTTCCATAGAGCCAGAAGAATCCACCACCACCACCACTTGGGATGGTTTTTTGGCAACTTCCTGCCAAGATTTCAGCATCGCTTCTACAACCTCGGGACTGGGGGGACGGTAGGAATCGTAATTAGCTTGGGGATTGACTCCAAATTCTGGGGTAAACTTTGCCCCGAGGGGAATCCCCGGTGTGCCGGGACGCAAGCCCAACTCCACGGCAATTTGTTGATAAGGGGGCGATCGCCACGCTTCGGTAAATTTTTCTACGGCTTCTTTTTCAGCCGCACTCACCCAAGGAGCTTGGGGTAAGATCAAGCGCATATTGGAGCTAAAGGTTGCTTGGGGATAGACAGCTTGGAGCTTTGGTTGTCCGGCGGGCAGGGCAGAATTTACAGCGATGATGGAAGACTCATAGACAGAACCCACAGAGGCCCAAAATACGCCATTTTTTGCCATGGATTGGGCAAGGGAATTGGTGGAAACCCCGTAGCGGGTAACTTTGCTTTGAATTTGCTGGATTTGGGTTTGAAATTTTGTCACATCCTCTAGGGTCAACTCCTCAGGGCGCTTGCCAGAAATAGCGGCGTACTGAGCAACTAGGGTTTGTAAGCCAGAGTTAGATCTAGTCGGGGCTGTTTGGACGTAGTTAATTGCGATCGCTGGAGCGGCGGGGTCAAGATCCCGGTGAGTTTTGGCAGTAACTAGGGATTTGAAAGGATCTGATAATTTCTGTAGTCCCGGAGCCAAATCCGCCCGGGTCATAAACACCATGGGGCTGTTGGCGATCAGAGGGGATTCCGTAATCGGGGGAATGTAGCTCTGTCCGGGAAAGATTTGTTGAAAGCGATAGAGCAGTTGCGATTGATAAATTTCGCCGTCCACAGAAACGAGGCTAGGAAATTGGGGGTCTTCAGCCTTAATACTGCCATTTTTTAACTGTTGTCCCAAATTTACTAAGGTATTGACGACATCACCACTGCCTAGCTGGGTACAGGTCATGCGAAATTCTGTGCCATCCTGTAGTTTGGGTTGTTGTTGATTGAAATTTTGGGCGGCTCGATCGCAAAACTCCCCCAAGGCACTGCCGACCAATACGCTTACTTTCAAGCCCTCAAAGTTATCTCCACTAGTTTGGGAACCTCCAGAGCAACTACTCAGGATCAGGCTCGCCATAGTCACCCCAAGGATGCTAATTTTTCTGGAAGGGGGGCACGATCGCCAAGGCAGAGATAGGAAAAGTTTTTGATTTAGCATTGGATTTGATATAAAGCTCTAGTTAAGTCAAACTATACCCATATATTACTTCTAATAGCTGAGTTTTTACTTGTTGCTACTTGATTAGGATATAGAATACCTAGGGGATAAAAATCTAACATCTTGATTAATTATATTTATTAATTATATTTCCATGGTAATGTGCAGCCAAGACAGTCAGGTAAAGAAAAGATTAAGAAATCCATGGGAGTATCTATAGCAATCCTAAATGATTTCACCCGCCACAGGCGGGTGGAATCACCTACCAGAAGCAATCTAATTTAGAAAATGATTTAGGATCGCTATATGGTGGAGATTTATTAATAATTGATTGGAGTTTAATTAATTGGCAGACCAGCCTGCTAAGTGTGAATCGAGGCTCGATCGTTCAGTAAATCGTGGGTAAGTTAAATCTACAATCACCTTGAAAATTATCCAGAATACTCTTGGCTAATAGAACATTCCCCATAAAGTTGTCAATGTAAATTAATGTAAATCAATCAAAATTAATCCAAATTTCCAGCCTGATAAGATTAGAAAATTCAATCTTATATTAAGCCTTTAATTAAACATTTAATAGTCATCGCTGGAATTACTTAATAAAAAATATTGATGCATAGCCAAGTATTAGCTTATTGATCAAGAAAATTTGATCCTCCAGATTCTTCCTTACTTTTTTTGTCATTGTCATGAGGTAGAAATTTAGACATAAAACCTTTGCCAAATATTTTATTGCTCTGAATTACTGACTCTGAGTACATTTCTCTAAGGAAGTTTCCTAAACCATTTCTCAAGATATTTCTCAAGTTAGTTTCACAAATCAATTCTAGTCATCATCGACCCAGGGATATTTTAAAATATTTAAGGTATTCAATTCTCTAGTATTTGCCAAATTTAGCCTAGGGATCATCAAACAATAATCAAGAAATGTATCAGGTGTTGCAAACATTAAGGAATTATCTTCATAATATCTAAGAAAATCTTTTGAGACAGGCAACTATTCATTTGACCTGTCCTGAAATTATGAGAACGTCATTATCCAACCTATAACTTGAAAGATAACCATGCGTAAGAATCGTCTATTATTTGCCATCCTTCCCATCTTTGCCTCCCTTGCTGCCTGTAGCGCCACCGTCAATACTACCACTCCTGCCACAACCACTGGCTCTCCGGGGGGAGAAGCCGCAGCTCCCGCAGGCAAAAGTCGCCTAGACACAGTTATCAGCCGGGGTAAATTAGTTTGTGGTGTCAGTGGTGATTTACCCGGTTTTAGCTTTGTGGACCAGACCGGGAAATATTCTGGATTGGATGTGGATTTTTGTAAGGCTCTAGCGGCGGCTTTGTTTAATGATCCAGAGAAAGTAGAATACCGAAACTTGACTTCTAAAGAAAGATTTGAGGTTCTCAAGGCTGGGGATGTGGATGTGCTGAGTCGGAATAGCACTTGGACAGCAAGCCGTGATACTGCCTTGGGTCTAGAGTTTTTGGCAACTATGTTCTATGACGGTCAAGGGATGATGGTACGGAAGGATGCGAATATCACTAAGCTAGAAGACTTGGCTGGAAAATCGGTCTGCGTGGAAACCGGGACGACTACGGAGTTGAACTTGGCTGACCAGATGCGGAAACTCAATATTGACTACAAGCCCCTCGTTTTTGAAAATGGTGATGCGACCTACGCTGCCTATGCTCAGGGAAATTGTGAAGGAGTAACTTCCGATCGATCCCAGCTTGCTGGTCGCCGCACTACCTTACCTGATCCGACCAATCATGTTGTTCTCGATACCGTGATGTCGAAAGAACCTCTAGCTCCGGTGGTGGCAAACAATGACTCCAGTTGGGCTAACGTGGTGCGTTGGACTGTCTTTACCCTCATCAATGCCGAAGAAATGGGAATTACGGCTCAAAATGTTGACGAAAAACTCAAAACTACTGACCCGGATGTGAAACGGTTCTTGGGTGTGGAAGGCAGTCTCGGTAAAGATATGGGTTTACCTCCAGATTTTGCAGTCCGCATCATCAAGGCTGTGGGGAACTATGGCGAGATTTATGAAAGAAATGTAGGAACTGGGAGCAAAATCAATCTGCCTAGAGGGATCAATAAACTCTGGAATGACGGTGGTTTAATGTACTCGCCTCCTTTCCGCTAAATTTCAATTTATGGCTCTTGTCTAGAGTAGCTCTGACCGATAAATCTTTAGATTTTGAACCAACTTGTAGGTGCTTACAGAGTTCGATCGAGAAACCTTTTAAATAGTTACAAATTAAATAGTTACAAAATAGCAATTAAAAGTAACTAAAAGTAATTAAAAGCGATCGAAGACTGGCTCCAGCTTTTGTAATTCCCCCTCCAAGTTGAGTTGTGAAGACTTACCCCTAGACTATCCAAATAGGGTGGGCTTTGCCCACCTTACACCACCCACAATAGATACAACCTTATATAAATTAGTATGAGTACTGCTAAAATTCCTCTTTGGCGAGACGATCGATTCTGGAAAATTGTTTTGCAAATCTTGGCAGTAATAGTGGTAGTTGTAATTGTTGACTTTTTCCTCTTCAATCTCCGCCTGAATATGGCTCGTCGGGGATCAACTTTTAGTTTTAATTTTCTTAGCTCCCAAGCCTCCTTTGATATTGGTGAAGCTCTAATTTCCTATCGTTCTTCAGACCTCTACGGTCAAGCATTTTTAGTAGGTTTGTTAAACTCTCTAAAAGTAATGATTGTCGGCGTAATTCTGACTACAGGTTTGGGAATTACTGCGGGGATTGCTCGGTTTTCTAACAACTGGTTGATTCGGCAGATCGTTACTCTCTACGTGGATTTATTTCGGAATACACCCATTTTATTACAGTTGTTATTCTGGTATTTTGCTGTATTTACAAACCTGCCCAAGGTAGAAGACCGGGTATTAATTTTTGGTTCCCTCTATATTTCTAACCGGGGCATTGCCATGCCTTGGATGGGGAGTAGTACGGTGGCTTGGCTGTCCCTCCTCGGACTAGTGGGCTTAGCGATCGCCGCCTTTTTGGTGTGGCAGCAGCGTACCAAGATCATGGTAGAACAGGGAGCCAGTGGGCAAAATCTGCTGTTTGTGCTGCTGGGGATGGGGGTGACAGCTTTAGTTCTCTTAATTTTTGGGTTGCAGTGGACTTTCCCCGTGATTAATGAGCAGGGGGCAACTACTGGCGGTCTTCGGTTGACGGCGGAATACTGTTCGGTACTGCTGGGGCTAGTTTTTTATACCGGAGCCTTTGTTTCAGAAATTGTCCGCAGTGGGATTCAGTCGGTAGCCAAGGGGCAGTGGGAAGCGGCGAAGGCTTTGGGCTTAAATTCGGGGTTGTTAATGCGCTTAGTGATTTTCCCCCAAGCTCTCCGGGTGATGATCCCGCCTTTGACTAGTGAATATTTGAACCTCTGCAAAAACTCTAGTCTGGCGATCGCCATTGCCTACCCTGATGTCTATGCCGTCTCTTCAACGATTCTCAACCAAACCGGGCGGGCGATCGAGATTGTCCTGATGATTATGGCGACATACCTCATAATCAACCTCCTGATTTCCCTATTTATGAACCTCCTGAATAGTTCCGTCCAAATTAAGGAAAGGTAACTAAACTCTATAAGCAAAGTAAATTATGACCACTCAATCTGTCTTACCCGAATCTCCTCCTTCTCCTGTAACCGATGTGGCGGCATGGGTGAAGAAAAACCTGTTTGATGGTTGGTTTAGTAGCTTGTTGACCTTGGGCATCGGCTTTGGGTTAATTAAGTTTCTCCTTGGTTTTTGGGATTGGATAACCACTAAGGCTAAATGGGATGTGATTCCCGCTAACCTGCCCCTATTTATGGTGGGTCGGTTTCCCGCCGATCAATACTGGCGAGCTTGGCTCATTGCTGCCCTCTTAGTCGGGGTCGGTGGCTTGACTTGGGGGATGTTGACCCTGAGTCAGGAGCCGGAAGGTAATCATCAAATTGGCTTTAGTCGCAATACGTTGATTGGGATTGGTGTCCTTGCTTTTGCGATCGTCCTGCTGCCCTTGCCGACTCCCAATAAAGCCATGATCCTCGGCATTCTCAGCCTTGCCCTAGGGGGATGTTTTCTGGGCAGATTAGGGGTGAGGAAACTACCAGCGATCGGCAGTGTGGTGGCAGGAGCTTGGATTATTTCTTTTATCTTAGTTTTGTGGCTCCTCGCTGGGGGCTTTGGGTTGCAAACCGTGGGGACTGACCTCTGGAATGGCTTGCTGCTGACCATCTTCATGGCTTCCATTAGTATCGGTTTATCTTTTCCCTTGGGGATTATCTTTGCCCTCGGTCGCCAGAGTAGCTTGCCGA
>JAAUUE010000235.1 GCA_012031635.1 Coleofasciculaceae cyanobacterium SM2_1_6
GGAGCAGAAAGAAGACTTTACTCAAGATTTTTTGGTAAAAAGGCATACCTCACCGTGAGTCGGGCAGCTACAGGCCGAAGTCATGGCGATGGCTTTTCGAGATGTTTATACCTTTGGTCCCACCTTCCGAGCCGAAAACTCCAACACTTCCCGCCACTTAGCCGAATTTTGGATGGTAGAACCAGAGATGGCTTTTTGTAATCTGCAAGGAAATATGGATTTGGCAGAAGATTTCTTGAAATATGTATTCAAATACGTGCTGGATCATTGCCAAGCAGATATGGAATTTTTCCAAGAACGCATTGATCAAACCGTCTTAGCCACCGCCGAGAATATTATTAATAATCAGTTTGAAAGATTGACCTATACCGAAGCGATCGCCATCCTGCAAAAAGCTGATAAAACCTTTGAATTTCCCGTAAATTGGGGTCTAGATTTGCAATCAGAACACGAGCGCTATTTAGCCGAAGAAGTATTCAAAAAGCCCGTAATTCTAACTAATTATCCCGTCGAAATTAAAGCCTTTTATATGCGTCTTGATGAGGACGAAAAAACCGTAGCTGCCATGGATGTCTTGGCTCCCAATATTGGGGAAATCATCGGCGGTTCCCAACGGGAAGAAAGGCTAGATGTCTTGGAACGGCGGATTATTCAACAGGGCATGGATCCGGCAGACCTCTGGTGGTATCTAGACCTGCGGCGCTACGGCACAGTTCCCCACGCTGGGTTTGGGTTGGGTTTTGAGCGCTTGGTGCAGTTTATGACCGGAATGGGCAATATCCGGGATGTGATTCCCTTCCCAAGGTTTCCAGAGAATGCAGATTTTTAGAGTCAGCCAGAGCTTCAGGTATTGAATAAACTTCTTTTCCTCTAAATTTCAGAACTAGTCCTCTAAATTTCAGAACTAGATAGTCGTCCTTCAACTGGTTCATATTCATCTTCCAAAAGACAAAGTTGGGCTGCTTCATAGTCCTGAAAAGTCTTGATCAGACCATAATGCTCAGAGGGATCGAAAACAAAACAACCCTGATTTAAATTACCCAGTAGCAGAAGTACATAGGGTGGAGATTGCATTGGGTCTACCCAAACTTCTAAAAAGTCCCAGTTATTCTTCACTAGGTCGGGTACGAGGAATTGGGTGGTATCGGTTATTTGCATCAATTTTTACCTCACCTGTATTTAATCTCTAGTTACACCTTGAACCACAGGACGGATACCTAAATTGTCGTCAAAACTGCCTGCATTGCCATTCCAGTTGAAATCACTAATTCTCAGGTTGATGGAGCCTACTTGGACGATCGGGTTGTAGCGGATGGTGATGCTGTGGGTGCGGCGGCGGTATTCGAGGATGTAGTCGGTACTGATTTGAGCGCCGCTATCGAGGTTGATCGCTGTTTGGAAACCGATCAAAAAAGGTCCATAGACTTGCTGCACAATTCCGGCACTGAGGACTCTGGTATCCACGAGGCGATCGAACAAAAAGGGAGAACTCCCTTGTTTAATAGTTTGAGAATAGCCGATATTAAAAGCCGTGTAATCACCAGAGAGACGGGAAAGATTGCCAAGCTGCCCCTGCAATTCAATTCTGCCCGTCAGGGCTTCTTGGTTGTCCCCATTGCTGTAGCCACTGTATAACCCGTTGAGGGTGGCATTAATTTGTAAGAAAGGTCTGATGGGGCTGGGGGAGTAGCGGAGTCCCTCTTCTCTGGTCGCAGGTAAAGCCTCCCCCTGCCAGATCCGAAAGGATCTCCCTAGGGTGGCACTGGCTTGGTAGCGGGTGAGGTTAATTCGGTTGTTGGCTCGGACGGGGCTGAGGAGTTGGAAGCGATCGGTCTCGGAGTTGATGTATTGAATCCCGCCTTGGTAGTTCAAGGTGATCCCCGTATCTCCGAGGGGAATTAGAGGTGAAACTAACACTGCGCCGATACTACTATGGACGGTCTGAAAACCAAGGGAGCCGTTAAAGAGTCGATCGCGGTAGGTATATTCCAAATTCAAGAAATGGGGATTGACTTCCCCTAGGGTCTGCCGGACTCGCAGACTTGCCCGGAGACGGTCTTCTATTTCACTTGTGGCAAAACTGGTTAAAACTAAGTTCCCTGTTGCTAGAGTCGTCGGACTGAGGGCACTTTCTAGATTCGCCACCACCCCAAAAGCTGAGGGGCTGAGTAATCCTGCACCGCCAATGGTTGCCCTCTGGACAAAATATTGAGGGGTGAGGGTGAAAACAAAGCCGGGTCGATCGATCACCCGAAAGCTTCGCTGGATATACAATCCCCCCCGATCGCCATTATCAAACCCCACATCAAAGATGGAAAAACCCCGATCGCGCCGATCCAACACTAATCGATCGAGCAGTAGAGGAATTTCGGTAGATTGATCAAGAACTAACCTAGCCCGGGTTGCAGTAATTTCTGTCACTGCCGTCTGGGTTTGCTGGACTCTGGCAGTGTCGGCTCTAAGTTCCAGTTCTGGTGGTGAAAAAGGATCATTGGTAATCCGGACATTGCGCCCACTCCAACCCGTGCTATCAAACGTTAGCTCTTCAGCTTGAAAACGCAAGCGGTTAACTATGCCACCAGCTTGGGGTGTAGGTAGGCTACTAAAATTTGTGCCGCCACCAATGATAAAGGAATAGCCACCCCGACCAATAATATTTTGCAAAGGCTGGCGATCGAGCACTTCCGTACTGGGTAAGCGGGGCAAGCCGACCACGGGATTATTATCTATTAAAAAGTCTCCGGTCGTAGTTGGCAAAAAGATCTCACCGCTACTGTTGAATACGGTGCCTTGGTCTTGGACGAAAAAATACTGGAAGCGATCGCCCCGCAACACCTGAAAGCCCCGACGGAGAACCACATTCCCATTGGCACTCACAAATCGATTGGGGATATTTACCTGCGCTCGATCGGCATTTAACACCGCCTGTTGATATCTCAGGAGGACATTCCCCTCTGCTGTCACTACCTGCCTAGGGATGAAAAATTCCTGTCGATCGGCATTCAACTCCACCACCGGAATTGTGGCTGGGTTCGGCGGGGGCGTGACGATCGGCGCAGGACTGGGTGTTGGATTGCTTGAATTGCCTGAATTACCTGAATTACCCGAACTATCTGGATCGGGAATAACTAAGGAAGGGCGAGGTTCTGGGGGAGGAGCTAGGGGCGGTCTCTGGGAAGTTCGGGGAATATCTTGAGTGATATTTTGAGTGATATTCTGAGTAATATTCTGAGCAGTATTTGAATTGACGATCAGGGAAGGATTCTGGTTAATATTTGGGGCAATATTTGGAACAATATTCTGAGTAATATTTTGAGGAAGATTCTGGGAAATATTCTGGGCAGCGATTACTGGAGAAGCCATTATGGAGGAACTTGGTGCATCCCCCAAAACTTCACTGCCTCTGAGGGGTTCTCCTAGGGAAGTAGCCTTGGTGCTGAATTCCCATGCCCCCGAAAATTCTGGGGGAGAAACGGCGGCGTTACCAGCATAAACTCCCGAAAACTCTGGGGGAGAAATGGCGGTATTATTAGCAGAAAATTCCGTAGCTACCCTAGGTATATTAACTATCCTAGCTACGTCAACATTGGCGACATCAACTACATTAACTACATTAACTACATTTTCGATCGCGATCGGCGAATTGAGCGGAGGAACCGTATAGGTCATGGTGCTGCGTATTAGTAACCATCAAGGTGGCGGGAATTAACTTGCTGAACTTACACTTGTTGAACTTAACTTTGTTGTTTGACTTGCTTAATTTCCCACCAGCACAGCTACTCCCTACTCCATATCCCGACGCTTTGGGTTCCGGGCAGGGTCACTAGACAAAAAGCCAAAAATGAACAAACTAGCAAAAATACCGACAACGATATAAACAGCAATTTTCAGAGTCAACATGGGTTCTTAGGGGGTAAATTTATTAAAAATTTGACATTCTTTTTATCATACTGGACAGGGGAATCTGACTCAAGATATTACACCCTTGGTTTTTAGTTCAGGAAATTATTGGAGCTTCAGGAATTTTTCTAGGGCTGTGATCATTTGCGGTGGCCAACGGCGATTTACTTCCAGCCAAGTGAGGTTGCGATAGCGGGGATCCAAACCCAAAGCCGCTACCCAGTTGCTTTCAGCTTCTCCTTGCTTGCCCCTACTCCACAGCACAGCCGTGAGCGCCGCCCGGACATCAGCAAATTGGGGATACTTGCGGACAAGATTCCGCAGGATTTGTAAAGATTTGTCGATCTCACCAATTTCGTAGAGGGCAAGGGCGTAGTTGGCGCGGGCAAAGGCAAAATTAGGGGCGAGTTCCGTGGCTTTTTGGTAGTAGTCGATCGCCTCCTGCCATTTTCTCTGTCCGGCGTGGGCATTGCCGAGGTTGTTGTAACCCATGGCATCGTTGGGGTCAAGCTCTAATACTTGGTGATAGTCGGCGATCGCTTTTTCCCATTCTCCCAATCCTTCCCAAGCCGTTCCCCGATTCAGGTAGGGATCCGTAGCCGTAGGAGCCAGAATAATAGCTTGGTTAAAATCCTCGATCGCACTCTCTAGTTGATTTTGGCTAACCTTGGCATTGCCTCGATTGCTCCACATCGCTGGGTTTTCTGGAAATTCTTCGATCAACTTTGTCCAGTAACTTTCAGCTTGGGCAAATTTCCCCTGCTCAGTCAGCGCAAAAGCCTTCTGGGTTAATTCGTTCCCGGCTTGAATTTGCTCTTCAGTATAAACATTAGCAAAGGCTGGGTGACTAAACCAAAGGCTACCCAACAATAGGAGAGTAACTAAGCAGAAAATCTGCCCTAGCTTGTTAAACCTATTCTGGAAATAACACCCAATCTCTACAAGTAGTGTGGGCAAAACCCACCTCGTTCTACTAATGGTAGATAAAACCTGATATGGCTTAACTCTTTTATTAATCTTTTTAATCTTGTTGATCATAAATAGTATTGTAAGCAGTTTTTATAGAAATCTAACACTAGGTTTTATTGAGAATTTCTAGGGAGCTTAATCTTTAATCTTTTGCCTTTTGCCTTTTACCTTTTACCTTTTACCTTTTACCTTTTACCTTTTACCTTTTACCTTTTACCTTTTACCTTTTGCCTTTTTTGGTTGGTTATACTTTTGGGAACCTGCCTAGGGTCTAGTCGCCCAAATGCTTTCTGGCCGCATCGGTGACAATTCTGCCTCTGGGGGTGCGTTGGAGATAACCAATTTGTAAGAGATACGGTTCATACACTTCTTCGATGGTTTTCACATCTTCCCCAGTGGCAGCAGCAAGGGAATCTAAACCCACAGGCCCCCCCTTAAAATTATCAATCATGATCTGCAACAAACTGCGATCGGTCCAATCCAGCCCTAGGGGATCCACTTCTAGTAGTTCCAAAGCCTCCACCGCCACTTCTTGAGTGATTTTGGTAGTGGCTTGGGCAGCTTGCTGGACTTGGGCATAATCCCGGACTCGTTTGAGGAGGCGATTGGCAATCCGGGGAGTTCCCCTCGATCGCCGGGCAATTTCCTCGGCTCCCTCTGGGGTGACTTCCACAGGCAAAATTCTCGCAGTCCGTTGCACGATCGTCTGGAGTTCGGCTAAATCATAAAATTTTAAGCGCTGGATCAAACCAAATCGATCGCGCAGGGGAGAACTCAAAGCCCCGACCCGGGTCGTTGCGCCTACGAGGGTAAAGGGCGGCAGGGGCAGGCTGCGAATCTTGGCACTCTGTCCTTTGCCGATGGTAATATCCAACCGAAAATCTTCCATGGCTGGATAAAGTAGCTCCTCGGTCATCCGGCTCAAGCGGTGAATTTCATCAATAAATAAAATATCCCCCGCCGTAATTTTCATTAACAAGCCGACAATATCCCTAGGTCTTTCTAGGGCTGGGGCGGAGGTGATTTGGCAGTTGGTTCCCATTTCCGTTGCTAGAATTACTGCCATGGTGGTTTTGCCCAAGCCCGGTGGTCCGTAGAGTAGCAGGTGATCTAAGGGATCGTTTCTTCCCTGAGCGGCGGCGATCGCAATCTGCAATACTCCTTTTAGATCCTTTTGACCAATATAATCCTCAAGACGTTGGGGGCGAATCTTTTCTTCTTGGGGATTCAGGTTTTGCTGGTTAGAGGGAACTTCCTGCTGTTCCTCGATCGTCGCTGCCCCTTGGAGCAAATCTCGATGGGAGAGGCTCTTGCCAGTAGGTTTTGCCCCAGAAACCCTAGCTTTTTTCGGTGGTTCTCCAGAATTAGCAGGCTGGGGACGAGAGGAAATAATTGCCATGGGGACTGTTAAGATGACTAGATATATAATTCAATATCTATAATTCTATGTTGGCAAAGCGGATCTTACCCTGTTTGGATGTGAAGGCGGGGCGGGTGGTGAAGGGGATTAATTTTGTGGATCTGCGGGATGCTGGGGATCCGGTGGAACTAGCCCAAGTGTATAACGAAGCCGGAGCTGATGAACTAGTCTTTTTAGATATTACCGCCACCCATGAAGACCGGGGCATTATTCTCGATGTGGTGCAGCGTACGGCAGAGCAGGTATTTATTCCCTTAACCGTGGGGGGTGGAGTGCAATCTCTGGAAAATATCAAGGATTTATTAAGAGCTGGAGCCGATAAGGTGAGTATTAACTCGGCGGCGGTGCGGGAGCCAGAATTGATTAATCGATCGAGCGATCGCTACGGAGCGCAATGCATTGTGGTGGCGATCGATGCCCGCAAACGCCTAGACCCCGAAAATCCGGGCTGGGATGTCTACGTCCGGGGCGGCAGAGAAAACACGGGTTTAGATGCCTTGCAGTGGGCAGAGGAAATGGCAGAGCGGGGCGCAGGGGAAATTTTGCTCACCAGCATGGATGCCGACGGCACAAAGGCGGGGTACGATCTAGAACTCACTAGACAAGTTGCCGAAGCGGTGCAAATTCCTGTAATTGCCTCTGGGGGAGCCGGAAACTGTGAACACATCCACCAAGCCCTGACCACCGGCAAAGCCGAAGCCGCCCTCCTTGCCTCTCTCCTCCACTACGGAGAATTAAGCATTGCTGAAATCAAACACTATCTCCAAGCCCAAGCTATTCCTACCCGCCAGTACGCTGTCTTTTAGCAGAAAATCTAACTATATAGCGATCCTAAATCATTTTCTAAATTAGATTGCTTCTGGTAGGTTATTTCACCCGCCGCAGGCGGGTGAAATCATTAGACTTCTTGCGTGAATAAGGAAAAAGCCCCTCATCCCCCAGCCCCTTCTCCCTAG
>JAAUUE010000236.1 GCA_012031635.1 Coleofasciculaceae cyanobacterium SM2_1_6
GGTTAAAGTTTTAGATAATTTAAGTATTTTCTGGTAACTTTTGATAAATTTGCTGAGTTAATTGTCCCTGCTTTTTCTGCCCCAGAGTAGTTGCCAAGCTCTAGGGAAAAATATGGCAGGAAATAGTAAAGAGAGGGCAGTGGAAAATTGTTTTTGTTTGAGGGCAACTAAGCCCCAATGTAGATGGAGATAGGTTTGAATGGTGTCTAAGCTGGGGAGATGAGCCTTGTGTTTTGGGTGAACTAATTGATAGATTCTTGCCTTCATCCAAGTGTTAACTTTGAGGCGATCGACGATCGAGAATTTTTGATTTAATCCCCCCGCCCACACCGTGCGATAGCCAAGGCAATGGTTAATAAAAATTGCATCCCCAAATTTAGCAATCTTAATCCAAGAATCAATATCATCGTAGTTAGTATCTAGTTGCGAATCCCAGCCCTGAGTTTCCAAGAAAACATCCCGGCGAAATGACACTTGAATCGGTGTCCCAAAGGGAACTAATTCTAACAACATCCCGTAATGAATATCCTCCTGTTTGATATAAACCACTGACTCCTGACCAACTTTTCTAGTCTTACTGAGTTCCTGCCCTGTTTCATCCACTTGAAAAGCCTGCATAGAGCAAATTACAGCTTGGGAATAATTACTAATTACTTTATTTATTTCCTCTAGGCAGTTGATCGCTAAATAGTCATCATCATCAACTAATTTAATCCAGTCCCCTGTAGCTAATTTCACCCCTTGATTCACCGCCGCCGAATGCCCTAAATTTTGAGAAAAGCGATGATAGATTAATCGCTCTGAGTAGGTGACAAGGAGTTCTTTAATTTGTGTTTCTGTGACATCATTGGAGGCATCATCAACCACGACAACTTCGCAGGGAATAGTTTGTTGTAAGGCACTAAAAATTGCCCTTTCAAGTAACTGCCAGCGATTAAAAGTAGTAATCACAACACTAAATTTCACTCTAGATTTTTCAGGATTTTTATTAATATCTAACATTAACTATCTCCTAGATTTAGTATGGTTTTAGTGCAGGTTTAGTAGATTAAGGATATAAGGAGAAAATCTATACAAGACTTAAATAAAGCGTGTGAGTTGGATCCGATAGCGGTCTTTTTTGGTAACAGTAATTTCCCCGACTTCTAGCCTCCCTTTACCCCGGAGAGCGACCAAATCTCCCATCTTCAAATTGTAGCTAGATTGACTCACATCTTTCCAATTTACCCGCACATCTCCAGAGTTTATAAAGTCTACCATTTGCTGCGAGATAGCCCAAACCCCGCCGAAGCGATCGCATCTAGGCGCAAGGAGGCTTCCACGGTGGTCAGTTCTTTTTTCTTGGGTTCTCGAATCTTCAGGTCGGCAAGGAATTTCCCGGACTTGCACAGGCACCGATCGCACCTGTTGTAGATGCAGAGTGAGAAACTCCACCATTTCTGGCACTACGATCGCCTGCGCCCCCCGTTCTCCGAGGATAATAATATCCCCAGTTTTCTCCCGGACAATGCCACAGCCCAGCAGGGAACCCAAAAAATCTCGATGGGTGGCGGGATCAAAGAGAAAATTTCCGGCAATGTCTACAGCCGCAAGGGTGACACTCTCTTGGCTGAGGGGAATATCCGCCCGGGCGATCGCACAACGCTGCCGCTCTCCTTGGGGATAACCACCCCATGCTACTAGTTGGACTTCCGTGAGGCGATCGAATACTTGCCGAACTTCGAGCAACTCCGGCGGTGAGAGAAAATCTGTCACTACCACTTCCCACGTTTTAATAGCTTGCTCGGCTAAATCGATGACCCTCGCCACAATTTCTCGATTTTCTAAACCTTTTAATAATTCTACTCTAGGTAACATAAGGTAACATAAATAATAATTTTTAACCTTCTTTTTTTAACCTTCTTCTTGATAGCCTTGGATGCTTTCGGGATTGAATTTTTTCAAAACCTTAGTAGCTTGACTAGTTAAACTATCCGTCCCTTGGACAACAATGAGATATTTGCCTGCATCTAGGCGATTTCGGTAGGGCAGAGCATCACCACTGCCCACCAAACCCACGCCACCGCCGACAAAGAAGCCACCCATCATCCCGGCGATCGCCCCAAAGATGCCGCCAATGATTTGATTACCCAAGGTGCCCGCCCAAGGAAAGGTATCTAACCCGGTAACAACATTAAAACCAAATCCGGCGACAAAGCCAAAGGGAGCTAGCCAGTAAATCATCCGTAGCGCTTGCTGTTGGGCTTGTAGTTTGGGGTCAATTAAGCCAAATTCATCAGCACTTTTGTAGCCTCTACCAAGAATACTCACTTGCTTTGTAGTTAGTCCAGCCTTTTCCAAAGCTGTATAAGCCTCTTCTGCTTGGATGCGATCGCCGAGAACAGCAATTAAATAATTCATATTTCAATCTTAATTTATAGTTCTTAGTTTATATAGCAATTCTAAATCATTTGTTAGATTAGATTGTTTCTAGTAAATAATTTCATCCGCCGCAGGCAGATGGAATCATTTAGGACTGCTATAATACTTGATTCATACTACTTAATTTATGCTATTTACACTCACGAATCACTGCAAAAGATACCCCTTGACGGGTTACTTGATGAACGATCGGGCACTCAGAAAATTCGTACTGCTGTCCCCAGCGCAGCCAACTTAGATAATAAAAAGGTCGATTAAAACTTGCCTGTTTATCCTCCACAGAGACAAATTCAAATCTTGGGGCCGCATACAATTTTGCTGAATTGGGCAGTCCGCCTATGACTACTTTACTACTAGAAGTTCCATTTTCATTTAACCATTCCATCCCTTCCCGCAAACTCAAGCCCAAAATTTCTAGATCAAACTGGTCTGGAGTTGCCTGAATCCCGCCGGCTAATCGATTCACATAGACATACTGGTAAGGATGTAAACTCACCATTTCTATAGCGATTCCCAAGTATGTTGCTATTACTAAACCCACTAAAAAACGCTGATAATTCTTGTTGCTAAATTTATTTAATTCTTTATATAACCAAACAATTGCAACTACTGTGAAGGCTACCAATCCCGGTGTAATAAATAGAAAATGCCGCATTCCGTCGTATACAGGAGTTCTTCTGACTACGGCAAATAGAGGCAGGAGTAGTATTTGCCACCAGAGGAGCATAGCACAGGACTTTTGCAAAATAGAAAGCTGCCGATAGCGAGCAATAATCCAAGTTGAACCGACAATAAAACCAAGATTAAAGATTACGGGAATTGACATGAAAATCCAGGTAGGTAGATACCATCGGGAGATTTTTTGGATAGGAAAATTCCAGCCCTTGAAGAGGACGGTAATTTTGAGGCTATGGTTAGATAGATAATTTAGGGTTTCAAAAAAACCAGCGATCGGATTTCCCCAAAACCCCGGATAACAAATGGCATGAACTACTGCCCAAGTGCCACCCAAAGCTAGATATAATCCGGTAAAATTGATTAATGAATTCTGATCTCTCCCTCTTTCCCACCAGAGGATCAAGTAAGTAATTAGAAAGAAAAGTAATAGGAGAAAAGCTCCAATTCTCACCCCAGAACTCAAACCTAAAAGAATTCCATAAAAAATGGTATAAGCAGTAGCTTGATTATTTCCTAGCTTAATTTTTTGATGATTTAGATTACCTAGAGGAGTTGGAGGAGTTAGATAATCTGGATGATCTGTGGGCTTTGGATGGCTTGAATGCCCTCGATCGTCCTGATTACTACTATGTTGATTATTTCCCAGATAATAATTAATTAAATAAGCTCCCATTAAACTAGAGAGAGTAAACATAGCTGCGAAGGGAGTATCTTTGGGATTAAAAAAACCATGTCCCCAATGAATAGGCATCACTGCTAAACTTAAAGCTCCCAACCACGCATATTCTCTTCCACAAAAAATACTGACAATCTCTGCCACGGCAAGGTAAGTAATTCCTGAAAAAATAAAAGTTACATAATGTTTAACAATCACTCGATCTTTCAGAGCTTGGAGTCTACTTGCTTCACTATTTAACTGCTTAGCATAGTCTAAACTCTTAAAAGAAAAGCCATTAGCTACAAATTCTTTTGCTTGAAAAATTGTTTCTGACAAGACATTAAAAGCCGTCCCAAAATATTTCAAATCCCCCGGAATTGGAGTTCCGTTGGCAACCCATTCTAGATTGCGCCGTACCATGGCAATTTCGGTGCCTTCATCTACAGTAATCCCATAATCATCAACTACTGGAAGACCTATGAGGGCAATAACTAACATGATCAATGTTAATTTTGCCTTGGCATTTTTCTGGAGATGTTGCCAAGTATTCTTGATGATTTCTTGCATAGATATAGATAAGATTTAATAAAATAAATAGAAGGTTAGATATTTTTCTACTTACCAAAGTCTTCGGCAGAAATCAGGGCTTTTTTTTGTAGGCTAAATATTTCCTTAAGGCCAACTTCGGCTAAGTCTAACATTTCGTTAAGCTGCTGACGGCTAAAACTTTGGTGTTCGGCAGTACCTTGCACTTCAATTAATTGTAATTCCTCGTTCATGACCACGTTTAGGTCTACCTCTGCACCCACATCTTCAGGATAATCTAGATCTAAAAAAGGTTCATTTTCTAACAAGCCTACGGAAACAGCCCCAATGTGATGAACGATCGGCGATCGCTCCAGTTCTCCCCGGTGGAGGAGTTGCTCGATCGCTTCCCCTAAAGCCACAAAACCGCCGTTAATAGCTGTAGTCCTTGTCCCGGCATCAGCTTGCAGCACATCGGCATCAATGGTGATGGTTCTTTCTCCTAGGAGCTTCAGGTCTAGAGCCGCCCGGAGACTCCGCCCAACTAAGCGCTGAATTTCTTGAGTTCTGCCAGAGAGTTTCTGCCATTCCCGTGGTTGCCTTTGGGGGGTCGCACCGGGGAGCATCCGGTATTCGGCCGTCAGCCAGCCCTGCCCCTGTCCTTCCAGAAATTTAGGCACTCCCGGACTAATACTCACAGTGCAGAGAACTTGAGTGTCACCACACCTAGCCAACACGGAGCCTGGGGCAAAGCGAGTAAAACTACGGACAAAACTCAGGGGACGAAGCTGATTAAATTTTCTGCCGTGCGATCGCTGCCAACCCATAATTCTCTCCTCAAGTGTTTTTCTCAGGATACACTAGGTACTGAATGGATGGAGAAAATCACCTGACCTTTTAGAATTACGGTGACAACAAACGGCGATTAAGCTCTTGCAAAGTAGGGTGATTGGGGGATCAGCCTCCATTGCCCCCAGGGTCTGATTCTTGCTGAGTGCGATCGCTGGCTGTCATGCTTGGGGAGAAACCACAGAAGCAGCACAAGCTGAACTAATTGGCGTTGCAGAATAGAGATATGAATGGAGAAAATCAAAATGCAATGTCCTGAGTGTCAATCTACCCATATCCGTAAAAATGGGATGAATAAACAAGGTAAACAAAATCATATTTGTGTTGCCTGTAGCCGTCAGTTTATTGATAGCTATGAAAAACAGAAAGGCTATGATGAAAAAACGAAGCAAGAAGGTCTAACCGCCTATGTTAATGGCATGGGATTTAGAGCGATAGAAAGGCAAAAGGGAGTTGATCATACGACCATCATTAATTAGGTAAAATCTGTGGAGAGATTATTACCCGAAGCCTATGACCCGGAAACAATTCCTGAAGTAGGAGAACTCGATGAACTAGAAACATGTATTGGCTCAAAAAAACAAAGTCTGGGTGTGGACAGCCGTTGACCACTTTAAGAAAGGAATTTTAGGTTGGAGAATAGGAGACCATAGTGCAGAAACATTTCGTCCCTTATGGGAATTAGTTAAGTCTTGGGAATGCTATTTCTATGTCAGCGATGGATGGTCAGTTTATCCTTGTTTCATAGCAGATGAAGACCATATATGGCAAAGACTAGAATATCTAGGAAAGTTTTAGTTGCAGAACCCCCGCAGTGCGGGGGTTCTGCAACTCTTATTCTGTCCTAATTAGATATTTCTTTGCTATAGTTAGTAAGACTTATATGACCAGAGTAGAGGGTGAGAACACCCGTTTAAGACATTATCTTGCCCGACTGCACCGTAAAATACTCTGCTATTCTAGGACTACAGAAATGTTAGGCTACTCTATTCGCTTATTAATTCATTATCTAAAGTTTCAATAAGTACCTATTCCTTGCTGATTCATAGCTTGATTCAGCAACGCCGTAGGGGTAATTATAGTTGTTGCCATAAAAGTTAGGACGAATTCGGCTGCGATTTCGCTTAGCCAACGTATCTGGTCTTGCCCTAATTAATCTGTCTAGCACTATACATGAACTGCCCCTACACATAGTCCTTGTTCAAAAAAATTGCAGGATTTTTAAGCTGCTACATATTTGCCGCAATTGCTAATCACTACTTTCTTGGTGGGAGTACCGCTTCTGGTGCCGACCGCCTCAATTTTTTGTAATACTTCCAGCCCCGAAATTACCTTACCAAAAACTACGTGCTTGCCATCTAGCCAAGAGGTATCAGCCGTACAGATAAAAAACTGAGAGCCGTTAGTATCGGGTCCCGCATTTGCCATGGATAAAGTGCCTAGACCACTATGCTTGAGTTGAAAATTTTCATCAGCAAACTTTGCACCGTAGATAGATTTGCCCCCAGTGCCGTTATGATTAGTAAAATCTCCACCTTGACACATGAAGCCCGGAATCACTCGGTGAAAGGAAGAATCTTTATAGCCAAAACCATTTTCTCCAGTGCAGAGTTGAAGGAAGTTTTGAGCAGTTTTTGGGACTACATCTTCGTATAATTCCATCACAATCTGCCCAGCGGCTTCATCATTAATTGAAATATCAAAAAAAACTGTAGGATTAGCCATTATTTCTCCATTGATTGGTGAGTTTGTAATTTATTTTTTTACTACTGTAACTTGGACTAATTACTATAGCGATCCTAAATCATTTTCTAAATTAGATTGTTTCTGATAGGTTACTCCAGCCAATGTCGGCGGGTGAAATCATTTAGGACTGCTATATCAGTTCTGGGTTAGACATGTAGTGGGGAACCTAGTTAGAGGTTTAATTAGAAATGTAGCTAAAAATCTAACTGATCATTATACCTCTTGCGTGAATAAGGAAAAAAACCCTCATCCCCCAGCCCCTTCTCCTTAGGGAGAAGGGGAGTAAGAGGAAAGTCCCTCTCCCTAGGGAGAGGGATTTAGGGTG
>JAAUUE010000237.1 GCA_012031635.1 Coleofasciculaceae cyanobacterium SM2_1_6
AAGGGGCTGGGGGATGAGGGGCTTTTTCCTTATTCACGCAAGAGGTCTAATCACCTACCAGAAGCAATCTAATTTAGAAAATGATTTAGGAACTATAGCTAAATATTGAGTGGCTATTAAATAAATTATGGGATAAGTTATTGAGTGGCAACTAACAATAAACGAGTCGAAAACTTACCCTGTTTTCCTGCCTTGTCTGGATCATTCTGTCCTTCTTGGTCATTTTTGTGTTCCACAAACTGGAGATCACCACCCCAAGAACGGATAATTTGTTGACAAATTTTCCAGTGTTGAGTTGGCGGAACTTCACTAAAAATAATCGGCTGGTTTGAATAGACAGGAGCATCAGGAGCCTGCTCTTCACCACCTTCAGTTTTTTCTACAATAATTAGTTCTAGGAACTGAGCAGATTGCTCTCCCTTATTGGTAGTAAATACCTTAGTTAAGATAGTTAAACGGCTCCCCTTTGTAGCTCGGAAAATACAAGTCAGCAAAACTTCAAAAATGATACATTCCAATTTCCAGCGATCGGCGTAGGCACTACCGGCTAGATTATTTAAGATTACTGGACTAACCTGACATTGTTGACAGACTGATTCCAGATTCCGTAGCGATCGCCGGATCAAACTCACCAAAGGCACGGCAGTTAACTCCGTCTTTAGATCCCATTGCTCATGGGTCAACACCGGATTAAGGGTGGTCAAAATATTTTCGATCTGGTGCAAAACTTGAGTCGTTCGCATTTGCTGGAGTTGCCCTCCTTCCCCCGGTACACCCTTGGGATCAACTAACATTAAACTAGTCAGCCGTTCATTGATGGATTGGTAGAGGAGAGATAAACTACAATGCTTGTACCAATTGAGGGTTTGCAGGGACGATCGCTCTTGGTTCTGCTCCTGCTGCCGTTGTTGATAGTGACGAATGACAACAAAATGTTGGAGTAGAGTTAATAGCACCGGATTCTGCCCCAGCCAGAGATGAGAAGCTATTTTTTGTTCATCGGCTAGTAAAAAGATGACTTGGGATTGAGGCTCGATCGCTCCTTCTCCTTGTTTTTTGCGTTTATCCATAGGCAGAGCCACGAAGAGCAGATGTTGCAGCCCTGCACTGTGGAACACCCGGCGCATGGATAAGGACAAATCATCAATGGTGAGGTAGATAAAACCCGGAGCCTGAAGGACGGATTGGATCAGGGGATCCGCCACCGGGATCGCCAAGTTTTTAGGCAGGCTCAGACCCGGAGCCACAAATAGCTCTGTCAACTTAAATAGCCCCGACTCTAAATTCACCTTGGTATTATCACCCGGATGCCACTGCCACAAAGAAACTAGGGGACAAGTGGAGGTAGTCGCCACGTATTCCAGCCACTGGGTGGTAAATCCTTGGATATTCCGGGGCAGAGACCAGAGGGTTTGCAATCCAGTTTCTAGGGTCTGGCAAATTAAGTTTGCCCTGGTCACTTGTTCTTTGGCAGCAAAAAAGTTACTGAGCATCCGCAACTGCCCCGCCACAATACTGACGAGGTTCTGTTCGAGGGAATTCCAAGTCCGGGGGTTACTTTGGGCAAGAATCAGGAAAGATAGGGAAACCCCAGTTTCTACACAGGTTTCTAGGGTGTTAATGGTAGCCACCATCAGACTTCTAATCCCCAATTGATTAAAGACCGGGAGCCAGTTTTGGAGATAGATACTCGCTTGGATATCTTCAATGTCGAGGACTTCTCGATCGGTTTGCAGGATCACGTCCCGGTCTGAGGGGGTAAATTTTTCGAGGGTTGTGGTTAAGGGATGGCGATCGACAGGATGGGATTGACGCACCAAGCCCAGATTCCCCCCCGGTTCTTCTTCGAGGACAAAAACATAATCGGTGCCTAGGCGTTTATTCAGAAGATCCGTCGATTGTTTCAGCGCATCACTACTATTGCCGCTCCCGAGAATAATTTTGGCAATGGACTGACTAAAGGCGGTGTCTTGCTGGCTTTGTTCGAGAGTTGCTTCTAGGTCTTCGTTTACAGAAACCAAGGCAACTAATTGGGCGATCGCTCGGACATAGTTTCTTTCAGCTTCTTCCCAGATGCGGGGCTGATTATCTTCTACGGCGAGGAATCCCAGCAGATCTGCCCTTGCCAACACGGGAGCAGCGAGGAGCGATCGAGCCTTGAGCCGGGAGAGGAGTTTTCCCGTACTTTCTGCCTTCAGGGGACTGCGATTTGCCCCGATCGCCACCATATTGCCCTTCGCCAAGGTTTGATAAAAATCTGTAACTTCACTCACCGTGATCCCGGCAGCATTAGCATGGCGAGTTTCTAAGCCCCTTGCCATCTGCCGATTGCCGACCCGATGCCAAAAATAGCGTTTTTCGGGGGAATACCAATAAATATTTGTCCGGGTCGGGTTAATAAAGCCTTGGGTCAGAGCCACGATCGACTCCAAGCGCGCCGTTAGGGTCGGCAGTTGTAATAGTTGTTCGAGGAGATTAAATAAAGGCTGGTCGGCTCGTTTAGTGGCGGCTCGTTGCCAATCGCTCTCAATTTGGTACAAAGCTGCGGCTAACCCACCAAAAACTAAGGAAAACACCGCCTTCTCCCCCTGTCGAGGGGAAATGCCCCAAGCCTGAGAACCCAATAGAGCCACCCCAAAACAACGATCCTTACAGCGAATGGGAAATAATAAAGTTCCCTGCACATCGCACTCCTGGGCAACCCGTTGCCATTCTCCGGCTCTGGTTTCCTTTTGCAGGTCTGGCACCCCCACTGGGCGTTGTTGGATCACCACCTGTTCGAGGATATCACCGGGATTGAGATTAAAGCGCTGTTTTAAGAAACTCATATCCCCCGTGGGAATCACGCCCCCCTTACCAAAGAGGCGGTGATCAAGGCGATCGTACAAACCAATCCAAATCAAGCGATAATTATACTCCGTCTGGAGATAACTGAGGGTAGTCTCGATGAGTACCTCCGCATTTCCTTCTTCCCGGAGAGTCTGGAGTACTCGATCGAGGGCAATTAATTGGCTATCGTCGTAGGGATTTGGCGGTGACTGACCCATAATGATGTTGCTGTTGCCGAGGGAATACCCTAATAATAATCATCGATTTGCAAGTCTTGATAATTAATATTAATGGTTAAAGTAGATAATAAATCCTAGGTAAATCAATATAAAGAATATTGGAGATTGGTTTTTAGCAGAGTCTTCCCTAAGAGTTGGGTATTAATCGTCAAGTAATCAATATTTAATGAGCATTTATCGATCTATTATCAGTCCAATTTTCATTTCTGGCTTAAAATTCGATCCCGAATGGCTCCATCAAATATCCATGACTAGTCTGGGCTGGCTAGAGCAGCATCCCCGCAATCCGGTGGTTCAGAGTTTGCAGCATCAGCTACAACAATCTTACTGCCTAGGGGACGATCGCCTCTCCCCGGAAACTTCTTCCCCGGAAGCCGCAACCCCTCCCCCTTGCCCAAACTCTCTGGGGGGGTAAATTTTCCCAATCCCCTAGGACTAGCCGCAGGTTTTGATAAGGACGGTGTTGCTGCCCGCCTCTGGGGAATCTTTGGGTTTGGGTTTGCCGAGCTAGGGACAGTTACCTACCATCCCCAATCGGGAAATCCCCGCCCCCGCCTATTTCGCCTGCCCGCCGATCGAGCCGCCCTCAACCGCATGGGTTTTAATAATCAAGGCAGTGCTGCCCTGGCTAACCGGTTAGCGAACTTGGGAATCCAGCCCCGTCCCATTCCCTTGGGAATTAATCTGGGGAAATCTAAAATTACGCCCCTAGAGGCGGCGGTGGCAGATTATGTAGGGAGTTTCCGGTTATTGCGAGATTACGGGGATTATTTTGTGATTAATGTCAGTTCCCCCAATACCCAAGGGTTGCGATCGCTCCAGTCTGGGGAATCCCTAGAGCCAATTCTGGTTGCCCTCCAACAGGAAAATATCCACAATAAACCCCTTTTAGTCAAAATTGCCCCCGATTTGAGTGGGGCAGAAATTCAAGAAATTACCGACCTCGCCCTCAAGCACCGTCTGGGGGGAATTATCGCCACCAACACCACCATTAGTCGCCAAGACTTGAAAACCCAAAGGATTCCGGCTACGGGCAACCTCGTTACTGAAGAGGCAGGGGGGATTAGTGGTGCGCCCCTCCAAGCCAAATCTACCTCGATCGTCCGCTCTATCTATGAACACACTGGTGGCACTCTGCCCATTATTGGTGTGGGTGGTATTTTCACCGCCAGGGATGCGTGGCAAAAATCTCTGCTGGAGCCAGCCTCATCCAACTCTATACCGGCTGGTCGTATCAAGGTCCCGATCTCGTCCCGGAAATCCTGACAGGACTAAGACACCAGTTAACCTGCCACAATTTACCCAATCTTCAAGCCGCCGTAGGTAAGAATCTAGAATTTATCTGTTAAAAAAAATCCTCCCAGCAGAACGTACAGATGGCAACATGCTAAATTTGAGGGTAATCAATTTCTAGGTTTACAGGCGGAAAACTATGGAAAGTACTCAACCACTAATTTGGGGAGAAACCTCTAATCCTCAAACTATCAACACCATTACTGATAGATCTACTGATAATATCCCTGCCAATTTACCTGAAGTACCCCCTGAGAAATCTCCTGCAAAATCTACTCAAACAGCGACAATTAATCTGCCAGACCATCGCCATCTGCCAGACTCTGACGGTACTTTTGTGAAAAACTTTCAAGAACATCCCCAAAGTATTATTCTCACTAGTTCCATTATCCCAATCCTCGAAAAGCTCCACCCCGATCGCCGCTACTGCATTGGTCAAGATAGTGGTATCTATTGGCGATTAACGGAACCCGCCGAAAAGGGGGCTGAGGCTCCTGATTGGTTCTATGTCCCCAATGTATCCCCTCTGCTGGATGGAGAATATCGCCGTTCCTATGTGTTATGGAAAGAATTTGTAGCTCCTCTAATTGCGATCGAGTTTGTTTCTGGTACTGGGTTGGAAGAGCACGATCGCACCCCCGCCGGTGAGGGTCATCGACCGGGCAAGTTTTGGGTTTATGAACAAGCAATTCGGATTCCTTTCTATGGTATTTTCACTGCCAAGACCTCGTCCCTAGAGGTGTATCACTTGGTTGATGGGAGCTATGAACTTCTGGCGGTGAACGATCGAGGGCATTATCCGATCGCCCCGATGGGAGTAGAACTGGGTATCCAAGAAGAGGGCGGAGTTCCTTGGTTACGCTGGTGGGATCAGGAGGGGAATTTGTTGCTGACAGGGACAGAGAGGGCTGTGGAAGCAGAGGCGATCGCTGTTCAAGAACGTCTAGCCAAGCAAGAGGCGGAGGAAAAAGTAACTCGTCTTGCAGCAAGGCTCAGGGCTTTGGGAATTGATCCCGATCAGTTGTAATTAGGGCAGTTCTTCATCCAGTTAATTAGTGATCCCTAGTTTTTTCCTTCAGGTTTGGCAACCCCAGTTTTTGCTGGCTGGAGTGCCACTTGGATTGCCAAGAGGACGAGACTAAAAGCAGCGATCGCAAAAATCCCCGTAGCTAGGGTACTGCCCCCCACCACCAAAGTCCGCACGGCGGCGGAGATGTTCTGAGCGATGGGATTATTCGATATAATCGGCTTGGTGGCAAAACTAGTGGCGATCGCTTGCGTCAACCGATATAACCCCAAGGCAAATCCCCCAGCGATTAACGCCCCAGTTAGAGACCTCAAGGGACTAGGCAGAGTTTCGGGAAGGGAATTTTGCCCCGTAGTTTTTGCTGTAGATTCTTCTGTAGATTGAGGAGAAGATTCTTCTGTAGATTGAATAGATTGAATAGATTGAATAGATTGAATAGATTGAATAGATTGAATAGATTGCTCAGCTTTTGGCTCTAGCTCTGTTGTAGGGGTTAAAGATGATTCTGAAGATGGCTCTGGGGTTAGTTCTGGATTAGTTTCTGACATAGAAATAATATTAGTAAAACTTTAGATTGATCTCTATAGATTGATCTCTATTTAAACACACAAGCTCGATCGCTAACCCAAACAACCAGTAAAACCCAAGCTCCACAACAAATTAAATTAAAATTGAAAAACTAGAAAATCCTCAAAAATTAGCAACCCTTAAAAAAACTTGCGCCATGTCTCCTCCTTCGATCGCCTTCCATCAACCCGTGATTACTTGGGAAACCCTTCCTATTGATTACCCTCTACCCGATGATCCTGTGGATAATATTCTCCAACCTCTCCTTGCTGCTGCCCTCCGAGAATCCCTAGAACTAGCAGGCTTAGTCTCTGCCGACATGATCATTGCCACCAACTTCGGCATCTGCACCAAAATTGATCAACAAATTGCCATTAAAGCCCCTGATTGGGTCTATGTCCCCAACGCTATCCCCGTGGAACCCGGAGTTAACCGCCGTAGCTACACTCCCTACACCGAAGGCGATCCCCCAGCGATCGTGATCGAATTTCTCTCGGATACCGACGGTACAGAATACTCAAGCAAGGCAACCCATCCCTACGGTAAATGGTATTTTTATGAACGCATCCTCCAAGTCCCGATTTATATTATTTTTGAGCCTCGATCGGGAACTATGGAAGTCTATGATCTCCGCAATGGCAGGTATGAACTCAGACCAAATACCACCGGACGCTATTGGCTAGAAGCTCTCCAGTTATCGATCGGCATCTGGGAAGGCAGGAAGGCAGAAATTAGTACCTACTGGTTGCGTTTCTGGGATCAACAAGATCAACTGCTGCTTTGGGGACAAGAACTCCTGAACCAAAAGGAAGAACTTCTCGCCCAAGAACAACAACGCCTTGTTCAACAAGAAGAACTTCTCGCTGCCGAACGCCAACGCCTTATTCAACAAGAAGAACTTCTTGCCCAAGAGCAACAGGAGAAAATTCAAGCCCAGCAACAGCTTGCTCAGTTACAGTCACAACTACGATCGCTAGATATTGATCTCGATCGCCTCTCTGATAGTTAATACCATTTAACAAAAATAGTGATACTTATAATTTCTAACTCTACAGAGGACGCAAAGCCTTGCGCCCCTACAAAACACTCTATTTGTATCAGGTCTTTGGTGAGGACGACAAAGCCTTGCGTCCCTACAAACACATCTATTTGTATCAGGTCTTTGGTGAAATGGGATAAGACTTATAGTTAAGACTAATGAGACCTCG
>JAAUUE010000238.1 GCA_012031635.1 Coleofasciculaceae cyanobacterium SM2_1_6
AGCCGTCCGCCGTGTCATCAATGACTGGAACTCCAGCTTGCCGGAGAATCACTAAGGCATCCCCAGTTTCAACTTCTGCGGGACTCAACTGCCCATCTTGGTTGCTGTCCACCAACTGCACAAATTCTTGATAGCGCCCTGTTCTCGATCGTCCAACTGGGCAACTTCTTCAGCACTCAGATCACTCCACGGACGGCTGTAATTATTTTCCAAGATCACCCGCACGGGAATCCCTGCTTGAAATTTCTGGGCTAGAGCCTGAGCAATCTTGGGCAATCGTAACTCCTGAATCGCTATATCTACTGAGACTTGGGCGGTGGCGATCGCCTCCACGATTACCTGCTCTAGATCATCCCCATACCGAGCTACACCACGATAGGGTTCTTGATAACTAGCAGCTTGGGAATGGTTCAAATACACTTGAATCTGGGCATCTTGGGGCAGGGGGTCTAGGAGTTGGAGGGTATCGATCACCTCCGCACCGCCCGCTTTCGGGTTGAGAGATTTGAGCCAAGCCCCGCCGTAGACCATAATGGGCTTATAAAGAATGAAACCTAGAAGGATTATCCCTCCTAGAATGTAGAGATTTTTTTGCTTTCCCATAATGATCGGCATAGATGCTTAGATAGCCAATATTTAGCCAAGAACCATTTATAGTGCTAGACAGATTAATTAGGACAAGCCCAGATACTTTGGCTGAGCTAAGTCGCAGCCGAATTCGTCCTAACTTTTATGGCAACGACTATATCTAGTCAGATTATAGTAGATATCTAACCTTAGACAAGAAGCTCTTAGGGATATTTAAGTATATCTATTTGCAAGTATCTACAGCTTCAGCCTTGAGCTAGTAGTCAAGATTGTTATTTGGTTGTTGGGGATTGGCGGCAAAGGCTAACCAGAGAGGGAACTGGAGGAGGGCGAGGTTAATTTCGGCTTCGGTTTCATCGATGATAATCAGGGGTAACTGGCGGCGCTCCACGAGGCGATCGGCTTTTTGGATCAGGGCAGCAGGTTCCTCAAATAAAATTGCCCCTCGATCGGGTCCAAAGTCACTACGAGAAATGCCCAAACAATCCTGTAAACCTCGGCGCCATTCTCCCAAACGTTCAGGACTATTTGCCAACACAAGGGTACGCAAGCGATCGCCGTAGATGTTATGCAGCACCGACACCCCCGCCGAAGCTACGAGGATATTTTGCAATCTACTACCCATGGTTCGCAAAGCCCCCCTGCCCCCTTGGGCAAACAACCAATTGCTGACTCGCTCGGCGTGAATGGGTTCAAAAGTCCGCCGTAACTGCCAAGGCGCACCGTAGTAATCAGGGGTTTTCCGATATTTATCTAGGAGCGATCGAATTTGTTTGGCTTGCTCTTGAAAGCTCTGCTCGGCAAAATTGGGGATAGGCGCTCGATCGTCCCCGGCAACAGCTTGGACAGGGGCGGCTTTGACACTAGATAATTTCTCTGGCTCTGGGGGCTTCGTGGATAATTCCAACTGCTCGGCTGCCATGGCTAAATCTTGCAGACTGCCCACCAGATAATCCTTAAATCCTTGGACTCGAATGGCTAAATCTTGGGAAACCCCGGCAAAGTTTTTCCGCATTTCTTCTTTGATCCGATCGCGCCGCCGCTCCAACTGCTCAACGGTGACTTGCAGGGTTTGTTTTTTCTGCTCCAACTCCAGCAACGATTCTTGGATCACTTTTTGCAAAGATTGCTGGGTGGTTTGCAACTGCTCTGTGTAGCTAGTCTGCAATTGGGCGATACTATTTTTGAGAGATTGTTCTTGGGCTTGGAGTTGGGCGACCTGTTGCTCTAGGGAGAGGATAATTTCTGGGGTTTCTGGAGCCTCTGGATTTTCGGCAATAGTCTGGGGGGCGATCGCTGGGGTACTATCAGCATTCTCCGGGGAGATTTCCAGAGGTGGTAGGGGTTGATTTAGGTTTTCCTCTCCATTCATAAGTTTTGTCAGTATGGCTATTGCCCTAGAGATTTGCCCGATTCTCGATCGAAGTCATTCCAGAATTATTCTAAAATTATCCCAGAATTCTTTCAGAACCAGTTTCGCTAGTTTAACACTCCTCTATCAATTTTGAGCGGACTTTGCCAATCCTCTAGTTAATCTTCCCCATTAATTTTCCCCACCTAACGTCCCCAAACCCCTAAGCCCTGACTGCGGGCACTAGTCTCGGCACTGGCGAGGGCCTCGGCGGAGTTGCGACAGGTGCGACCATAGCTCGAATGTAACCTTGCCTGTCCGGCGGCGACCATTTGCAGGTTAATATTTTGCCGCTGGCTAAAAATCACTACCAAGGTCTGATTGTTTGCTCTGCCCACATCATAGTATTGCACCGAAGAACCCACGGGAATGAGGCTAGTTAAGTAATCTTTGGAGCCTTGAGCATTAGTTTGGGGTTGTCCATTGATCCAGTCGGGGGTATCAATACAGGCAAGTTGAGCAGCGATCGCCCTTCCCCCTTGATTTAAGGTCACGGTGTCCCCGTCCACAATGCTATCCACCACTGCCTCCAAGGGATTAGCAGCCACGCTAACAGGAACCAAGGCGCAAGTGATACCAAAAATCAAAGCTAAAGATAGAGGAGATTTAAGCATAAAAAGATTGCCAGTAGAGTTGTATAGTTTATAACTAATATTTTAGCAAGATAAGACTACTTATTGTTACCAGTAGCTCTACTGTAGGGTGGGCTTCGCCCACAGATAGAAGACTATAGCGATCGCCCTCCCTGCAAATTATGATAGAAAGGCGATCATTATTTCCCTTATATATTAACCTAGCTATACAGGGCAATCAAAGATTCCATTCCCTTGATTGCGATCGCCACAGGTTTACTATTATCAGCAATCTCAATTCTAGGCTGCACAATTGTCTTAACTGCAACTGAATCGGTACTGATAATTGATGGAATAAAAGCCACATAAAACACGACTATAATTACTTCCACTAGTCCGGGACCAGAGCATAGTAGACTAGATAATTGTTGAGAAGACATGAGCTTTCCTCCTGTTGTTTTAATATCTTTAGCTTGTCTTCCTACAGTTTCTGGGCTTGACCTCTCATAATATGGGTAGTGAGAAAATTCTTAGGTGGGTGAGAAAACATCTATGAGACGAGAAAAATTTCTGGAAGTATTTGATAGCTTGCCAACAAAGCGGAAGCAAGTTCTTTTAGGGATACTGAGAGGAGATATTCGAGAAAAAATTATGCTAGAAGTGGGAATAAGCGAACAGGCTTTAACTCAGCACCGACGGCAACTTTACAAGGATTTTCAAATTGAAGTCGTACAAAATGAAGCAGATGATCCGGGGACTGGCGAGAGAAAGTTACCGCAGCTTATGGCTCTTTGTGCAAAATATAAGCCTGAGCTATTTTCTCCAAAGAATGTTTGTATTTTTCCCAAACCTAAACATTTTTCTATTCCCAATTTATCGACCTATGAACCTACAACTTTTACGGGACGGGAAGAATTAATCAGCGATCTGCTGTCGAAGTTACAGGGGCAGACTCGGTTGGTATGGATTACGGGGATGTCGGGAATTGGGAAGACGACGCTGGGGGAATGTGTGGCGAGTCGGGCTTGGGAGAGCGATCGAGCTTTTCAGTGGGTTCATCTAGAGATATTGGAGGGAGATAGCCTAGATTTTGGGTCTGTGGCAGCAAAACTTTTAACAGAGATGGGAGATGCTGATCTTGATCCGCACCTACGGAATAATCCTGAACAGATCGCCCAAAGACTGATCCAAAGTCTGAAATCCTCTACTCACTGGATCCAGCTAGATTCCCTAGAGCGGTTGCTGAACCCAGAGCAGCCCACGGAATTTCTAGATGCTTATTGGGCAGTTTTTCTTCAGCGTTGTTTGACAGAATCCGATCTGAGCAGTCGATTGGTGTTGACTTCCCAGGTGTTTCCCACAGCTTTAATGGAATTTAGTGATCGCTACCCGAAGACCTGGGCAGAATATCGATTAGCGGGGCTAGAAGGAGGGCAACGACTGGAATTTTTTGTGAAACGAGGGATCGCCTCAGACCATAACGATATTCTCACCCGTATTGCTCAGACCTACGAGGGGCATCCTTTAGTGTTGAAAGTGATGGCGGAGGAAATTTTGCAGGAGTTTGCTGGGGATGTGTTGGGGTTTTGGCGGGAGTATCAATGGGAGTTTGAGGGAGTGGCGCGGGAATTGTCGGGGAGTGGTTTGGCGGAGACGGAATATAATGAGGCCCTCGATCGCAAGGTGCGGGAACGGTTGAAGAAATCCTTATTACGGCTGCCCAAAGATGCCCTAGATTTGCTCTGTCGCAGTGCGGTGTTTCGTCGTCCGGTGCCGAAAAAGTTTTGGTTAGCGATGCTGGGCGATCGGACTCCCCAAGAACAAAAAGCAGCCTACGGAGTTTTGGGGGATCATGCTTTGATCGAGAAGGAGGGGAGAGCAATCCGCCAACACAATCTGATCCGTGACCTTGCCTATAATTTGCTAAAAGCCAACCCCGATGCTTGGGAAGCTGCCGAACGTCAAGCAGCCCATCTCTGGCTAACTGAATATAAACCTGCGGTGGAGGATGCTAATTTGGAGAAAGTCCGGGGTTATTTAGAGGCATTTAATCATTATTGTGAGATTGAGGATTGGGAACAAGCAAGCGATCTTTACACCTATCAAATAGCATTAACTGACCAAGTATTACATTGGCAACTATGGATTTGGGGATATTTCAAGGAATTGATGCAGGTCAGTCTTAAGCTTGTTGATAATATTAACTCTCAAACCAAGAGACTTTGCCTAAACCAAATTGGTAATGCTCATGGAAGTCTTGGCAACATTGAGAAATCAATCGACTGCTATCAACAGGCATTGCAATTTACTCGAAAAACTGTTGATCGGCAGGGTGAAGGTGCTGCTCTAGGCAATCTAGGGCTTGCGTACTATAGATTAGGGCAGTACGAGCGAGCAATCAACTTCCTTCAACAACAGCTAACTATCGCACAAGAGATAGGCGATCATCTGGGTAAAGGTGTTGCTCTAGGCAATCTGGGGAATGCATACTACAGTCTGGGGCAATACGAGCGGGCGATTAATTTCCTTCAGCAATATCTGACCATTGCACGGGAGATTGGTGATCGTCTGTGTGAAGATATTGCCCTAGGCAATCTGGGGAATGCATATTACAGTCTAGGGCAGTACGATCGAGCGATCAACTTCCATCAGCAAAAACTAACTGTTACGCGGGAGATAGGCGATCGTCTGGGTGAAGGTGCCGCGCTAGGCAATTTGGGGAATACATATCACAGTCTGGGGCAGTACGAGCAGGCGATCAATTTCCATCAGCAATCCCTGACCATTGCACGGGAGATAGGTGAACTACAGGGTGAAGGTGCTGCCCTTGTTAATATGGGAGCAACTCAAATTAAGTTGGAGCAATATCCAGAATCATTAACAAATAATCAAACTGCCTTAGAGATTTTCCGAGAAATTGGCTTGCGAGTAGGTGAAGCTGAGGCTCTCAAGAATTTGGCAGAAATATATCAAATCCTAGGTGAGGTGGAGGTTGCCCGACAGTATTGTCAGCAGGGGTTGGCGCTGGCGCGGGAGTTGGGGATTCCCCTAGCGGCAGAGTGCGAGGCGCTGCTATTGGAGATTGATAGCGGCAGGAAAGGGGAGTAGAGAAAATGCCAAGAAAAATTAGGAAGTTTCGTATCTAGAAAAGCAAGTGAACGAAGCCCTTGCCAACCTAAAAAAGCTGGAGGAGTCAGAAGAATGAAATATACAATTATTATTCAATGGTCAGAAGAAGATGATTGCTTTGTAGTATTCCTACCAGAATTTGAGGATGTGATGCAGCCCGTTACCCACGGGGAAACCTACCCAGAAGCATTTCACCATGCCCAAGAAGTCCTAGAGCTTTTAGTCGAATCAGCCCTAGAAGCAGGTGAACTCCTACCTATACCCAAGAAATTCTTCCAAGTTGCTTAAAAATGAAAATTCGTTATGAAATAATTTTGTATGGTCGTGAAGTAGATCAAGCCTTCATTGCTGAAGTTCCAGAACTGCCGGGCTGTGCAGCCGATGGCGCAACCTACCAAGAAGCCGTGCAAAATGCCGAAATCATCATCCAAGAATGGATTGAAACTGCTACGGAATTGGGACGATCGATCCCCGAACCCAAAGGTCGCCTACTATTCGCCTAGTGCCCAAGAACTTCGTTAATCGATCGCCTAAGTATTTGCGTTGTAAATAGCTCCTAAGCAAGGGCAATCTAGACAATTTACAAAATTTTTAGCTTTGAGTTTCCCCCTAGGGTTTACTATAGTCAGATTCAGCTAGGGGTGTCCGCATTATCGGGCTGAGAAAAAACCCTAAGAACCTGAGACTGGGTAATACCAGCGGAGGGAAGCTATTAATTTGAGGAACCTAAAAATATATGCGTACAGAATGGATCGCCAAACGTCAGGGACAGCCTAATGTCTCTCAGATGCACTATGCCCGTCAGGGAGTAATTACCGAAGAAATGCAGTTTGTGGCAAAGCGGGAGAACCTGCCAGAGTCCTTGATTCGGGATGAAGTTGCCCGGGGCCGAATGATTATCCCCGCCAATATTAATCACCCCAACTTGGAACCCATGGCGATCGGCATCGCCTCCAAATGCAAGGTTAATGCCAATATCGGGGCTTCTCCCAACTCTTCCAATCTCCAAGAAGAAGTCGACAAGCTCAACCTCGCCGTGAAGTATGGAGCCGACACGGTGATGGATCTCTCCACGGGTGGGGGAAATCTGGATGAAATTCGCACCGCCATTATCAAGGCATCCCCAGTTCCCATCGGCACAGTGCCTGTATATCAAGCCCTAGAAAGCGTCCACGGCACGATCGAGAACCTGACCGCCGATGATTTTCTGCACATTATCGAGAAGCACGCCCAGCAAGGCGTGGACTACCAAACTATCCATGCGGGGATATTAATTGAACACTTACCCCTAGTGAGAAGTCGGATCACTGGCATCGTCTCCCGTGGGGGAGGGATCCTGGCTCGCTGGATGTTGCACCACCATAAACAGAACCCCCTCTATACCCATTTTGCCGATATTATCGAGATTTTCAAACGCTACGATGTCTCCTTTAGCCTTGGGGATTCCCTCCGCCCTGG